>DUNS01000226.1 GCA_012839235.1 Clostridiales bacterium | reverse complement strand
TTTTTCCATCAAATCTATTGCCAAAAGTCTTTTCCAAACGATCAAACATTTTTTTGGTTTTTTCTAGTGCTTTTTTATCTAAACATCCTACTGCCATGTTTACATTAAGTTTATTTCCAATCATAGAATTTAATTTTTCAGATATTTCCACTGCTAATGGCCAATTTTTCCACTCAGTATATCTACCCGCAAAACCAATTGTAAGTGTTTTGTCATCACTTTTCTCTAATGTTTCATCATAATACTCAAACAACTCTCCTGCTGTATTTTCAATTATTCTGTAATCCAATTGAATACCTTTTGTTTCTATAGCTTTTTTCCAAAATTTCATATTAAATTCAGTTGTTGTCACAAGTATATTTAGTTCTTTCATAAAAAAGCAAAAAAGCTTTTTGAAAAAGCTATTATATTTTGTATAAAGCCCCCTTTCAGTATGAATAAGAATAATTTTCTTAGATATAAACCCAAGTTTTTTGAGTAATGCAACAATAAAAAAGCTCACCTGTGCTTGAGTATGAATTATATTGGGTTTTCTGCTATTTATAATTTTTTTAACTTGTAATATGTAGCTGATAAATCGAATAGGTCTCTTAATTAGGTGTTTAATTCTAGTAAATTCCGTAAAACAATAATAATCCACATTTGAAACAGGATTATTAATATTTCCTGGTTGAATTATACCTAATAAGTATTTGTCTTTTATTCCGTTTATGATAATTTTAGTTGACTCTTGTTCTCCTCCTACAGTATCTAGATTATTATCACTCATAATTAAAATATCTAATACATTATCAGTCATTCTGTAATCTCCTGTTTTTCACCAATCTAATACAATCCTTTAATATGTTAGATCATATTTCCTTTTTTAATTATTACTCTCTGTTAATTTAATTGACTCTCTAAAGCCTCTCACCCTATACTTACCCTTACCATACTCACTCATACTCATCTCATAAACCAAATTCCCAAAAACCTTATTTACTATGCCAATACCATATATCATTTTTATTATTGGATTAAATATTTTGGTTAACTTTATACTCTTCCCATGAGCTTCTGCAATCACCCTAACCATTTCACTAGTTTTAACATATTCTTGGTTTTGTGGGAAAAATAATCCTCTTTCATCATTATCAATTATTAACCGTATGAACTCGCATAGATTATCTATATGAAGCATACTGCGCTCATTATCAATATCAGGAAATAACGGAAGTTTCTGTGCTGCCATAGATAACTTTGGATAGTTTCCTTTAGAACCCTTTCCATATATCATAGGAGGTCTAAGAATAACTATTCTAAAACTTTCATCTTCCAGCCCTTTTATTCCTTCTTCTGCTTGAAGCTTGCTATTACCATAGAAATTACTTGGTCTTGGAACCGTATTCCTATCAATTACTCTTCTATGTTTTCCGCTATCACCATAGACAATAATTGAACTCATAAATATGAACTGCTTTACCCCTTCTTCTTTGGCTTTCTTGGCAGTCTCTATGGTTAGGTCTCTATTGACTTTATAATACAA
>DUNS01000025.1 GCA_012839235.1 Clostridiales bacterium | reverse complement strand
TCCCCCTGTGGTTTATATACATATTGTACCATGTAATCAAGTAAAAAAATAGTATTAGGAAAGCATTTACAACTATTATCTTTTAATTGCTAATTGCAATATCAAGGACTTTTTCAGCAGCTTCGATGATTTCTAAGATATCTAGTTTCAACTTGTTTGTTGGTAGGAGGTATCTGATAGGTTCTTGTACCAGTAATTTTTCTAAAGGTTTCATTCTTCATAGCTTCTCTGGTGATTAAGGCCATATCATATGCTGTAGTATAGTGATTATCATCAGGAAGACCATGGGGATTCACAAAATTAGAATTCAATGCTCCAAGGCTTTTTGCTTTTTCATTCATCATATCTGAAAAGGCAGAGATACTTCCTGCCACATGTTCTGCTGCGGCATAGGTAACCTCATTAGCTGATTCCAGAAGGATTCCATATAGGCACTGCTGAATTGTCAGCTGCTCACCAACATCTATTCCAATTCTGGTGCTGTCTAGCTCCACATTAAATACCGCATCTCTTGAAAAGGTAACTACCTCTCCCGGAGAAGAGTTTTCAATAATTATTAAGGAGGATAATATCTTAGTTATACTTGCTGGATAATAGGCTCCATTCATGTTTTTTTCATATAAAATCAACCCTGTTGAGGCATCCATTACTATTGCAGCTTCTGCATATACATTAGGACCCTGAGGCCAGGAATTAGTATTTTCGTAGCTTCCAGCCATAGCTGGAACAGTGATACTAGATAAGATCAAACTAGTTATACATATAATAGATAAGATTAGCTTTTTCATAAAAACCTCCAAAGAAAAACCATAACTGTTACAAGGATATTAAAGCATTCACTATCATATTATAAACACAATCGATATAAAGTACAAGAACATATCATAATTATTTATCTAGTTCGTTGAATGAAAAACTTAATCCCCCTTTAGTCTTCACACTGGAATTTAAGTTTTCACCCAACCTATTTTTTCTGTACGGTTCTGTTCATTATGAATAAATATCATCTAACTTTTTGTCTACGAATGAAAAAGAAACAATAGGAAACCCTATCAGTAAATGTATTAGTATTGACAGGAGGATTTATATGGAAGGCAACAAAAGATTATCAGCTGATATAAATAAGAATATTAGGCTGTTAAAAGATGCTCTACCTATAAAAAAACTTTGATGTCATTGGCAGAGAATTAATTATTGGACAAAGCACCAATGCATATTTAATATTTATCGATGGTTTTGCCAAGGATGATATTATGCTCTGGATTCTAGAGGTATTACAGTCTCTATCTGAAAATGATTTGACTAACAACTCTATAGATGTTCTTATAAAAAAGAAAATCGCTTATATAGAAGTTGAACGTTTTGTGATATTGATCAGATAAGGTCTATGGTCTTAGCCGGTGCAGTTGTTCTTATAGTGGATGGCCAAGATGAGGGTATCATAGGAGGCTTAATCCTTAGTGACTTGGCAGTTAAGGTGGGTTTGTTCGTTCCTGAGACAGTTCTTTATAGGACCCTCGCCGGTATAGTACCTTTGCAACCCCCAGCTTAGAATTTGCTCTGTCCATCCGTATGTTCCGGTTTCTTATACTAATAACGACTGGTATTTTTGGTATCTGAGGCTTTGTAGGAGGCCTTGTTGTGATAATTATTCTCTTATTAACCTCCAGGTCCTTTAAAAATGGTAAACCCTATACTTGGCCTCTGTTTCCATTTAAGTGGAAGCCTTTAGCCCATATCCTATTTCGAATGCCAATACCTAAGATAGGTGAGGGAAATGACGATAAAAACTGATATGTTTTAATTTTAAAAAAGCAACCTTAAACCATTTCTGGATTTAAGGTTGCCCTTTTATACATATCTAATAGTTCTCAAAAGGTCTCATCAATTTTTTAAATATTGTTTATCCTTCAACAAGGCCTTCAATAGTATTAGAAAAATCATTATCTACTAATTCATTTATAGGTGTTATTTTTCCTGTGTCACTATCAAATGAACAAACAACCCAAGAGCGCTCTTCACCGCCAGCGGGAACTTCAAATGACATGGTTTCTGTGGCTGTAGTAACTACCACCTTCGCACCAGAATTAGCCAGTGTACTATCATAGTTACCACTATAATTGTATACATAATATGTATATACACCACCCTGTACAGGTGAATATACGGTTACAGTTTCGGGACCATAAGAGGTTACATCGTCCCAGTCAAGTCGTAAATCCAAATTCTCTAGATCGCCATGATCTACATCTCTAGGATAACGTAAACTGGCATAATAGATATGATATTTTTCATATTCCTCTACAGGACCAATTAAGTGGGAATCTAAATCCCAAGGTTCTTCTCCCCATGTTAATACAAATGTAGCTTGTCCTGCCGTCTTTAAGGTAGATAGAACAATATCCTGGTCTTCATAAGTTGAACCACCGAGAACAACAAGGTTTGATATAGCTTTGGCATATGTAACCCCATCAACTGCTTCTCGATTATCAGTAAGTTCAACTGTATAATATCCTTCAGGAAGCTGAATTGTGTATTTACCACCGGAGACAACTTCTGTTAATACTAATGCTCCCAAACCAGCTTCATTTCTACTATATACCTTAAGAGTAAATTCAAGACTACTGTCTACCTGTTGTCCGTTTAAGGCATTTATAATCTTTCCGCTTGCATACCCATTGACAATAGATTCATCTTCATCTAATGGGATAAGTAAACCATTAAGAACTGTTGAAGCTCCGGGTACAATTGTTGTTTGCTGAATTAATACCTTATAACCTGACTTACCCATTACTACTACGTAGCTTCCTTCATCCAATTCATCAACAGAATACAAACCATTCTCATCAGTTATAGTTACAATTGTATTAGGATTAGTAAATATAGATTCAAGCGCTGCATTAACTGTAGTTCCATCATACTTTAAAATGCGAACATTTACTCCTGGCATAGCAACAATTGCACTTCCGGTTACTACTTCTATTGCACTTCCAGTTACTACTTCTATTGCGCTTCCGGTTACTACACTTACAGCTGTTACTCTACCGCTAATTTCACCAGTATTAACCTCTGCCTCAGGATTAGGAGTTGGGCTTGGTGAAGGATGATAATGGCCCGAACTGCCACCTGAACTCGAATTATTAGCAGGTGTCGCCTCTATTGTTCTTGTTGTTGCATTTTCCCCAGTTCCGATAATAACAGTTATATTACCTACTCCAATTACGTTAGGAATAAATTCTTCACTGGCAACCTCTACTGTGCTTGCTTCAGCACCAGGAAGAATATTTAGTGTAATTCTCTGATTACATATCATGTTTACCGGTACGCTAGTTGTTATTTCAGCATTGGCAGTGTTTGCAGTAATAGGGACAGGAGTTGTTGAGCTTCCCTCAATATTAACCGATCCACTAGAGTTTAATGTCAAACCACTGATAACACCATTGTTAACAATATTTAGATTTGAACTGTTACTAACAATTGATACCGTTGCATTGTTATCTACAACAATTCTTGAATTTCTTGCACTTACATTTAATTCATTACCAATTGCCTGTTCATACCATGTGTTGGGACTGATGTTTTTAATCTCAATAGCTTTAAATACACCTTTGTTGGTGATTTCGCCCTTTGGCGCATCAACAACTAAGGTTTGCTTGCCATAGTCACCTTCGGGAATGGAGAATGTAGCCTCCTCATCGGTCTTAACAGTAATTAAGCCAACTCCACTACCTATAAATTCATCTAACTCTTCCTGTGTTGTAACAATTCCAGCTTCGTCTACAACCCTAATTGTAACATCATCTGATTTTTTACTAAGAGTCGTTCCTTTAATAACAACTGTTCCCTCTTTTAAAGCTGTAAACTTACCTCTTGAATTCGGTGTAGCAATTGACTCATCACTACTTGACCAGCTAGTCAAGTCATTTGAACTCTCTGGATATAAGCTCCTGTTCAGGTTATACTTTTGACCCACATTTAATATAGAAACCTTATTATTAATTTCAAATTCTTCTGCAGGTTGTCTGATCGTAACATCACATTTTACCCTATAATCTTTCTTTGGTGTCTTTATAGTGCAGGTAATTACTGCTTTTCCTTTGCTAATGCCTGTCACGAAACCTCGGTTATTTACGGTTGCTACATCTTCATTACTTGATTTCCACTTATAGGTTGAACCTTTAATCTTGTTTTTGATATTCAAATTATACCTGTTGCCTATAAGTACTGACTTAGAATTCTTTGAAATTTCTGGTTTGCTTGCTGCCTCCGCAACAGATGGTACACTCATCGATACAGATGACAGTGTAATCACTAACACCATTAGTTTGGCAATAAAGCCTACCAATAATTTCTTTTTCTTTTTTAAAAACATGTCCTACTCCCTTCTACTATAATCTTCTTTTTTAATATATATTCCTCAGTTGAAAACTCGACTGTGAATAACAAAAAAATAAACCCTACATTGGTTGATTTTACCATATTATACAATAAACAGTGATATATACACATAAGTTTATCAAATATTCAATTAATACTTAATGCTGTTTCCAAATTAATGAACAACTTGCTAATTATTGTACCATACAAACCATTATTTATCAATAGTTTTTCATCTTTTATTTTTTCGTTGAATGAAAAACTATATTCCAGTTAGCGAAAGTATAGGGGGTGCGGAAAGTTAATTGACGTAAGGAAGCTTTATAATTATAATCTGATAGAGGATATATGCTTGACAGTAGAAGAATAAATATGATAATAGTAAAAATATTATGAGTTATTATTGATAGGAGAATAAGTATGAGACTAAGAAACATAACAGGCTCTAATGAAACGGTAGCAAAGAATAGGCATGTTATTACTGAGCCTGAGAAGCTAAAGGGAAGCTGGAACACCCTGTTTGCTAATGATAATCCAATACATTTGGAGATAGGTACCGGTAAGGGGAAGTTTTTAATGGAACTGGCTACACGAAATCCTGGTATTAACTATATTGGTATTGAGAAATATTCTAGCGTACTACTTCGTGCACTAGAGAAAATGGACGAAACAGAATATAGTAATGTTTATTTCATACGATTTGATGCTGAATATCTTACAAATATATTTGCAGAAAATGAAATTGAAAGGATATATCTTAATTTTTCAGATCCCTGGCCAAAGGATCGTCATGCCAAAAGGAGATTGACCTCGAGACAATTTTTAAGTAGGTATAATCAATGCTTACAAAGCGATGGTGAGGTTATATTTAAGACGGACAACCGCCCACTATTTGATTTTTCTTTAGAGGAAATAGATGCTACGGAATGGCGAGCTAAGTGCATAACCTACGATCTTCATAATAGCGAACATGTCGAGTCTAATATAATGACGGAATATGAGGAACGCTTTGTAGCTGAAGGAAAGCCAATTCATATGGTAAGGATATGTCGTTAAGTGATAATTAGCATATTATAGTAATATAATAGTAAAAAAGAAAAAGGGATTATCATGAAGAGGTCATTAAAAAATAGGATGGCTAAGGCTACTGGGACCAATTACAAGCTAAATAAAAAGATTATACGGCTAAAACGATCCTGGGATGAAGTAGAGGGAATTATAAATGGTTCAATAAAAAAGAAATACAAGTAAAGCACTAGATAAACCATTGACTTTTTTTATTTTATCACATAATATAAAAGTCACATAATATTACTAGATTTATGAGATACTATACAATAACATTTTCTATTTGGGAGTGTAAATAGCTATATTCATGACCAGATAATAGGAATGGAGGAAAAAAACAGAAGCTGCTGAAAAATCAACCGTTTATTTGATTGGAATTTTGATTTTAGCTTTAAAAATGGCTCTATATCAATTTTTTAAATTCAAATCACTTTAATAAGCCTTTTGGTAAAGAATAAATGGATATTCCCTCTATACTGTAGCTACTAGTTTTGTAATCTTGACAATATTTGCAGTTATTGCCGTCAGAAAAGACTGGGCCTTCATACTCCAAAGTCCAGTTCCGTAAGTTATATTCAATCCATAT
>DUNS01000024.1 GCA_012839235.1 Clostridiales bacterium | reverse complement strand
TAAATATACTGAACTTTCAGAAATAGTTTTGGTTACAGTTTTGGTTATAAATATAGATGATGCTCGGAAACCCCCTTTCTATCAGTGTTTCAAGATGGGTGTTCGGTTCGAATCCCGTCTCGCGCTTCATGAAAAAGTATCGCTAATCCTTATAAATCAAAGGTTAGCGATTTTTTGTTACTTGAAAACATGTGTGCAGGAGAACTTTAATAATAGGAGCCCTCTTCAAAGGCTCCTATTATTGTACAATATTTTATATTTGATCCAATTTATTCATATCATCGTTACTAATTTCAAAATCTACTTTTGCATTTGATATAATACGTTCTTTCTTTGTAGATTTTGGAATTACAATTGTATCCTTCTGCAGGCAGTAGCGGATACAGATCTGGGCAGGTGTCACAGCATATTTTTCAGCCATAGCTACAATTACCTTATTATCAATAATTCTACCGGTGGCAAGGGGTGAATAGGCAGTAATAAGAATATTTAATGGTTGGCAGAAATCTACAATCTCTTTCTGTTGGTTTCCAATATGAAAACTAATCTGATTTACCATTGGTACCTGTTTGCATCTGTCTAATAGTGGTTGGATATGCTTGGGTTCAAAATTTGATATACCGATAGCTTTTACTTTACCACTTTCATATATTTCCTCAAATGCTTTCCAGCTCTCGATATTTCCTTCAGTACAATCCAAACCAATCTTATCCCATGGCCAGGGAGCATGGATCAAATACAGATCAATATAGTCAAGTCCCAATAAGGTACGGGATTTCTCAAAGCACTGGTGAGCCACTGCATACCCTTTGTGCTCGGCTGGAAGCTTAGTTGTAACAAATATTTCTTCACGAGGAATACCAGAATCCTTAATTGCCCTTCCTACACTGGCTTCATTCCCATAAGCCATCGCTGTATCAATGTGTCGATATCCATGTTGCAGAGCCCACAATACTGCATTATAAGTATGCTCTCCCTCAGGAATCTGCCATGTTCCGAGTCCAAGTTTAGGTACTTTTATACCATTCATTAATGTATATGTTTCCTGTAGAACCATTTTTTCGAACCTCCTTTATGCTTATAATGATACTAATTTATAACAGTCATTATAGACTATCTTTATTATAAGGGTTGAACTTAACTCTAAGTCAAGACTTATTTAACACTTTTATGTAAAATGCAAAGGTACGCATTCAAAATTGGAGTACAGGGATTGATGATAATTGAGGTTTATTTATTCTTTATGATATGTTAGGATTGCATTATGGATATTATTAACAGAAACTTGTGTAGGAGGCTTAGGTTGATAAAAGCAGTTTTTTTTGATTTGTTTTTTACATTGATATACCCCCACTATTCTTTTGATAATGAATATGATGTCATAGGCTTATCATCAACTGAGTGGGAGAAATATGCAGAAAATGATACGTTATATATAGAAAGGGCTAGTGGAAAGATAAGAACAGAAAAAGGAATAATAAATAGAATTGTTAATATAATGCCATATAAAGTCGATGAAGAGCAAAAGCATAAGATACTTGAAAGACGGCAAGAACGAATGAAAAGAGCATTGCTGGAAGTTAATAATGAAATTCTTGAAACTCTTAAAATTTTGCATGAACGTGACATTAAAATAGGACTTATCAGTAATGCAGACATAATTGATTCAAAACATTGGAGTGAATCCCCATTAGCTAAATTCTTTGATTCTGTAGTATTCTCGTGTAATGTAGGCATGCTAAAACCTGAAGTGGGAATTTATAATTGTGCAATGAAAGCACTAAATGTTATGCCTAAAGAAAGTATTTTTGTTGGTGATGGTGGTTCTAATGAAT
>DUNS01000225.1 GCA_012839235.1 Clostridiales bacterium | reverse complement strand
TAATTGATATAGCTTTCCATCGGTATGGATCCACCAAGCTCAAGTAGATTCTCCTTAAACTCAGCAATTATTTTTTGTATTCTAGCAGATTCCTCTGTTTTAAACTCTCCTCGAAGCTTTTTAACATATTCCTTTTCTTCTTCCTCTATTTTGCCAAGTCCCTTTTGTATCCTTTTCTCATCAGGAATGATCTCCGAGGCAGGATATACTATTAATTCAGAAACCTGCTCAATAGAACGCTGACTGCTTACGTCAAATGTTCTTATTGAATCAATCTCATCACCCCAAAGCTCAATTCTATATGGAGCCTCTTCCGTTAAGGGGAATATATCGATAATTCCTCCTCTGATAGCAAAATCGCCGGGGTTTTCCACCTGACCCTGCCTTTCATATCCCAGATGGGATAAAGCTTTGCTAATTCCCTGTAAGTCTATAGTGGTCTCCATGTTAATTATAATTACACGATCTTTGACCATTTCAAGGGGTATAAGTCTATCCATACCACTGTCAAGGGTAAGGATAATAGTTGCCCTTTTATTTTCAATAATACGTCTAAGGACCTTAAGTCTCTCTCGAACAATAGCATTACCACGAATATCCGCACTGTAAAAGATAATATCCTTGGCTGGATATATATATACTTCTCGGTCATAAAGACGATAATCTTCATAGATTTCCTTGGCTTTAATATCACTATAGGTAATGATTACCTTATATCTAAAATCCTTCCCTAGGCCATATGCCAGATGGCTTTTTTGGGAATCAATACAGCCGGTAACTTGTACCGGTAGTGATTTTCTTATTATATTATCCTCGATGTCATTGAATTCCTTTAATTCTCTTAGAGGCGCTACAAAGGTGTTCAAGTTTAATCCTCCTAACAAGCTAATACTCTAAGCTTACGTGCTATTTCATTCTGTTATAAATATTCATTGCTTCATCAACATCAGTTGTAATTATTTTCTTACAAGCATCTGAAACATCCTTTAGTGCATCTCTTATTATAGCCTCTTCATCATTTTTAAATCTGGTTAGTACATAATCTGCCAGATCCCAATCCTCTGGCTTATTTCCAACACCGACTCTAATTCTGGTAAATTCCATAGTTCCTAAGTGACTTATTATATTCTTAATTCCATTATGTCCACCGGCACTACCTTTTTTACGAATCCTAAGCTGACCTACTGGAAGGCTTATATCATCATAAATCACTATAATATCTTCTGTAGAAACCTTATAGAAATCTATTAGTTCCCTGACACTTTCCCCACTGAGGTTCATATAGGTGGTTGGTTGAGCTAGGATAACCTTCTCCCCTTCAATATATCCGTAACCACAGATGGCCTTATGCTTTTTATAGTCCAAAGGAATCGAATAGTCGTCAGAAATCCGTGTAATAGCATCCCAACCGATATTATGCCTAGTCGCCTGGTACTTACTTGTCGGATTTCCTAATCCAATTATAATATGCATTTGTGTTCATGCCTTTCTACTTTATTTATATAAATCTCTATGCCTTTATTTTCAATCTAACTTCTCTTATCTTAATAAAAATAACTCAAATTCATACATAGGTTGCTATTTATTATAATTCTTTTCCCCGTGAATCGCAACCATTTACTCCATTCTTTCTATAATAAGAAAACCGCCAAAAGCAATCTATGGGCTTTTGGCGGCATGTATATATTCTTAATTAAAATTTAAATTTGGAAACTTCATTCTTCAAGCTATCAGAGCTTACCTTTGTCTCCTTCACTTTATCCATTATATTGTTGGAATCCATATTGGCTTCAGAAACCATATTGGCAATCTCTGTTGTTCCGTTGGCACTCTCGTTAGCCGCTATTGCAACTCCATCAATAGCCTGTGTCATGTTTTCAATAGAAGCTAATAGCTCCTCAGAAGTAGCACTAAACTCAGTTACTAGATCGTCAACAAATTTAGCATCCTCATTATACTTTTTAGCAACACCTAGCATGTTCTCATAATCACTAGCAACATCTGTTGATACGAATGTCAAGAGAATATCGGCACTGTTAGAAAGATTCTCCACTGCCTCAACCACTTCACTTGTTACCTCTGTAATTTGCTTAACTGCTGACTTAGATTGGTCTGCCAGCTTTCCAATTTCCTTAGCTACAATTGAAAATCCTTTTCCTGCTTCTCCAGCTCTAGCCGCTTCAATAGAGGCATTCAAGGCTAATAGATTTGTTTGCTCAGTTATATCCATGATTGAAGCTGAAAGTACATTAATTTGTTCCACAACCTTGGATCTTTCAATTGCATCCTTAAGTCTTCCTTCTGTCTCCATCATCATGGCTGTAGCTTTTTGTATAGATAAATCTGTCTTTTCCTTAGTATCTTCTGCTCTTAAGCTGATGTCTCTTGCAGCCATAGCTCCTTTACCAGAGCTCTCTGCAATAGTTTGGGCAGCTCTTGCAATCTCTTGAGATGTAGCTGTCATTTCCTCAGTAGCAGCTGCTGTTTCTTCTGTATTAGCTGAAAGCTCCTCTGTTGTAGCAGATATCCCCTCTAGATTATCACTTAAATGATTCATATCTGCTGAAACCACATTAACCTTATGTAGTATACTATCTGCTTCCAATGTAATTTCCATGGCTAAACTTTTTAGGGATTCCTTCATGGTTTCTATTCCAGTTGCGATAATACCAATTTCATCTTTTCTTGACATCATTGATTTATCTACATCAATAAGGAAGTTACCCTCTGCAATTATATCCAAGTAATTAGCAGATTTTTTAATTGGACCTGCGATTCTACTTGCAACAATCGCAATAAGAACAGCTGCCAAGATAATAGAAACTATAGCGATAATTATATTAAAGAATTGAGAGTCTGATATAAAAGCCATGGCATCTGCTTTATTTTCCACTGTAATAACAGCCCAATTATCTGATACACCTGGAAGGGTTATGCTCTTATAAGCACTAACTACCTCAACACCGTCTTTATCCTTATAAAATTCATAGCCACTTTCACCCTTTAAGGCTTTCTCTGCCATCTCCATTAGGGTCTCTGGTACTACAATTTCTTGCTCTTCAAGCACCTGGTTCCCATCCTGATCTAAAACGACAGCTCCTGATGCATCCATCTTTAAGACAGTCTTTTTCATAGTTCTATAATTATACAGCTCTGATACTTGTATGGTATCTGGATGGGCAACCACTACACCTTCTCCATCGATAACAAATGCATATCTACTACCTTCACTATACTTTTGAACTCTATTTTGAAGTTCTGTAAGCTTAATATCTGCTGCCATTACACCAATTACATTATTGCTGTCATCATAAATAGGAAAAGCTATAGTTGTAACTGGGGTATTAGTTGCCAAGGTGTAATATGATTTACTTACAAAGGAAGTTAGCTCCTCCATAGCCTTTATAAACCACCATCTATTAGAACGATCTCCTAGTTCACCTGTAGTTCTTGCTGTCTGCATACCATCGACACCCTGGACATAAAGTAGGTCAAAATATGGATGTCTATCATAGTAATTCATCAATACCTTTTTTTGTTGCTCTGGGTTAAAGCTTCTAACCTCATCATCTATTGCTATCTGTTCTGTAAGAGCATAGCCCTCTTGGATGAAAGCTGCTACCTGGTCAGCGATTGAATTTGCCAACATATTGTTGTTCTTTTCCAGCTCCTTTTCATAGCTTTGCTTCATATAAATACTATTTGCTATTGTAGAAATAAGAAAAGGCAAAACTACAAGTATTAAGGTATAAATAACCAATTTTTGACGTATGGATTTCATATATATATCTCCTTAGTATATTCCATGTTTATTTTTATATTTCTATAATATACTAATCATAGGTTATGTCAAGATTTTTTGTAGTTTTTTAATACATTTTGTAATATTATGTTGTTTTTTCATAGTAATATACTACAAATATCTTTTCTATCTTTAATAACAAAAAAGGCAGCTATTACAGCTGCCCCTTTTGCCTTTTTATTACTTTTTTTCTACTCCTCGAGTTCTTCGTCAGTATCTAAAGCTGCTACTTCGTATCTCTCAAGAATGATTCTTTGAATCATCTCTCTGGTGTCCGAATTGATAGGATGAGCAATATCTCTATACTCACCATCTCCAGCCTTTCTACTTGGCATAGCAATGAATAGACCCTTGTCTCCTTCAATTACTTTGATATCATGTACAACGAAATCATTATCAATTGTAATTGATACGACAGCCTTCATCTTTCCTTCCTTGCTAACCTTTCGTACTCGCACATCTGTGATTTGCATAGCATGGTCCCCCTTCTGTCATAATTTATCGTTCGTTAATAGAAAAAGTTATGTATAACATTAGTTAATATTACTTCTCCTTGCTACTAATATAACTTCCAATACAACTACCAACCATTATGCCATATCTTTCGAGTCATTTGTTACACTATGAAAAGATTATAACATATGTTTTGTAAAATGTGAATGTTTTTTATAAATAAACTGTTAAAATTTGCAATATTTATAATAATATCGTTGAATTTTTGTTCGTTTCGTTCAAATGTTTGGTGCTTTTGCCCTAATTTTATATTTTTGTAACCGGTCACCTATATTTGAATATAATTAGAATAGATTGCCACTAAGTAAAAAACATAAAAAAGTTTAAAAATCTGTTTAGTATTGCTATTAATATAGTTAAACTCAATTTTTTATTGTAATTTAATTGGAATAGGTTATAATAACAGATAGTAAATTAGTAACCATATAGAATAGGAAGTGTACTATGTATAAAATAGATTTTAATAAGCCTTGCCGTATTCACTTTATCGGTATTGGCGGTATCAGTATGAGTGGCTTTGCAGAGTATCTACATAACAAAGGATTCAATGTCAGTGGATCTGACAGCCATAAAAGTAAAATCACTGAACATCTAGTTGACCTAGGCATTGACGTACATTATGGACAGAGAAAAGCTAACATAACTTCGGACATGGAGCTTGTAGTTTATACTGCAGCTATTTCTAAAGACAATGAAGAATATTTGGAAGTATTAGATCGTAACATACCTATGCTTAATCGTTCAGAGCTTATCGGTCAATTAATGATTAACTTTGCTAATTCTATAGCAGTAGCAGGTACCCACGGCAAAACAACAACCACTTCCATGTTATCTCAGCTTTTCATTAACGCCAACTTAGATCCTACCATATCTGTTGGTGGTATTTTAGAAGCAATTGGAGGCAATATTCGTGTTGGTAATTCCCAGCACTTTATAGTAGAAGCCTGCGAGTATACCAATAGCTATCTGGATTTTAACCCCAAGAGGGGTATTATTCTTAACATTGATGCGGATCACTTAGACTTCTTCAAGGATATCAATGATATTAGAAATTCATTTCATTCATTTGCGAAGCTTCTCCCTAAGGATGGGCAGCTTTTTATTAATGGAGAGATTGATAACTACGAGGAAATAACTAATGATCTTGATTGTCAGGTAGTCACTTATGGTATTAGTGATCCTAAATATCGAAAAACAGATAAGATATATGACTACTCTGCAAATAACATTGACTTTGATGACATGAGAGATGGAAGCTTTGATCTTTATGCCAAAGATAAATATCTAGGCAGGATCAAACTTGATATACTAGGCCTTCACAACATATCCAATTCCCTTCCTGCTATTGCGATAGCACTAGAAACCGGAATACCTATAGATTTAATCAGTGACTCCCTCTCTACATTTAAGAATTCCAAACGAAGATTTGAATATAAGGGAACCATTGGTGGGATAAAAATAGTTGATGACTATGCCCACCATCCCACAGCAATTGCCGCTACTCTTTCTGCTGCACGGGCTTATCCACATAAGACCTTATGGTGTGTATTTCAACCACATACCTATAGCAGAACAAAGCAGCACCTTAATGAATTTGCGAAAGCCCTAGCTCTTGCTGATAAAGTTGTTCTTTCTGAAATATATGCTGCAAGAGAAAAAAATCCTGGAGACATTTCCTCCAAGGACTTAGTGAGAGAATTAGAGCTTTTAGGTAAGGAAGTATACTATTTTCCCGGATTTGATGAGATTGAAAATTTTCTTTTACAAAATTGTATTAACGGGGACTTGTTGATAACAATGGGCGCCGGAGATATTGTTTGTGTGGGAGAATCTCTTCTTGGTCAGTAGTTATCCACGTTATCCACAGTATTATCAACATTTTGTGTGAAATAATACTGTGGATAATTTTTTTACTCAATTCTTTTCTACAAATATAGTCTATTAGGTCAAATCATCATTAGTTTAATAGCCTTTCCTTATAATATTACATTTTTTTACATTCTTTTTCCCCCAATTTATCCACATTATCAACATTCTCCACAAAAGCTAAAAAGCTCCCAGCTCCCTTGTTTGGGCTATTTCCACTTAATATTTTTTGTGTTATACTAGGTGATGTAATAGACATGATGAAAGGAGGAGATATAGATATGACCAAAATCTCTATTAACGCAGAAGGTGGCTCTAAGTTTACACTTATTTCTAACCACTTTATTGATAAATACATGCCATCTGCCAACGGAGCATATGTTAAGGTTTATTTGCACTTGCTTCGCTGTTTTTCTGGAAACTACCCAGAGATAAGTATTTCCTCCATAGCTGACAGGTTGGACCACACAGAAAAGGATATTATTCGTGCTTTACATTACTGGGAAAAGCTTAACCTCATTACCCTTAGAGAAAATAGCAAGAAAGAAATCACTGAAATCCAGCTAATTGATATTAGTGCTATGGAAGAAGACCACATAAATGAGGTTGATGGAAGGGATACAGACTCTCAGTTAGATGAAATCGCAGTGAGTATACATACTCCTGAAAAACCTACTAAGCGTCAAAGCTACTCACCTAAGGAAATCAAATCAATGACCAGCAACGATGAAATCAAATGGGCTATGCACATTGTTGAGATCTATCTTAACCGTCCTTTAAAGCCTATGGATATTCAGCTCATCCTTTACCTATATGAGCAGCTTCATTTTTCTGCTGAGTTAATTATGTATCTTTATGAATATTGCGTATCTAAGGGCAAGAAAAACACCTCATATATCGAAGCTGTCGCCTTAACATGGGCAGAGGAGGGTATTGATACTGAGGAGAAGGCCAAGGAGGCTACAGCAGCTTACAACGATCACTTTAATGCTGTGAATAAGGCCTTCGGCTTAAATAGATCTCCTGGGCAAATCGAGCGTCAATACATAAAGAAGTGGACAGAAGTATTTAGCTTTGATGATGACATTCTGGTTGAAGCTTGCAATCGCACACTTCTTAGAACACAAAAGCCCGATTTTAAGTATGCTAATAAAATACTTGAGAATTGGTATAAAAAAGGTATAAAGAATAAAGATGATATAGCAAGATTAGATGAAGAGTTTAACAAGAATAACAAAAGCTATGGTAGCAAAATAAGTCCTATCCCTAATACTAAGCCTAGCAGTAACAAGTTTAACCAATTCCCCCAGAGAACTTACACTTCTAAAGATTATGCAGCCTTAGAGAAGAAGCTTCTCAATAAGGGTCTGTAGATTGTGCCTGCATCCCAAAGTTTGCAGGCTTTAATGAAAGGTATGATTATTGATATGGCTATTAAAAATGATCAATTCAATCAAATCCTACGGGAATATGATAATAAGCAGTTTAATAATAAATTTCAGCTGGACAAGCGCCGGGAGGAGGTTTTTAAGAGGATCCCTGAGCTTAAGGAGCTTGAAGATGAGATAATATCCTTGGCTGCTTCTAGTGGTAGAAGTGCCTTATTTGGCGACGACACAAAGCTTAAAGAGCTTAAGAAAACCACATCAAGGCTAATTAATAAACAGAAAGCTCTTCTAACCAGTCATGGATACCCTGTGGATTATCTTCAGACACATTATGAATGTGATAAATGTCAGGATACTGGCTTTATAGGCAATGACAAATGCAATTGCTTCAAACAGGCAATTGCTGATCTTATATATGATGCCTCCAATATTAGACAGGATTTGGAGAGGGAGAATTTTAAGCATTTCTCATATGATTATTATTCTGATGACTATATTGATGAAACCACTGGACTATCTCCCCTATCCAACATTCGAAAAATTGTAGCCTTATCTAAAAGTTTTATTAAGCATTTTAATAAAAACCATGATAATCTTTTATTTATGGGCAATACTGGTGTTGGAAAGACTTTTCTTGCCAATTGTATTGCTAAGGAGCTTCTTGACCTTGGACACACCGTTATCTATCTTACATCTTTTAGATTGTTTGATATACTAGAGAAGAACAAATTTGGGAAGAATATTGATGATGCTCCAATAGTAGCTAATCAATTTAATTATATTCTAGACTGCGATTTACTAATCATTGACGACCTTGGGACTGAGCTTAACAACTCATTTATAACCTCCCAGCTGTACTTGATAATTAATGAAAGATTACTAAAACAAAAAGCAACCCTTATATCAACTAATCTATCCTTAGAAAACCTGAATACAAATTATAGTGAAAGGGTATATTCAAGAATAATAAGCAACTACACTATATGTAGAATCTTCGGAGAAGACATAAGGTTACATAAGGCTATCAATAATTTGTAGACGTAATTATTACCAAATGCTTCTTGACTTAAGATGTTGATAATGGTATAACTTTAATTGCTTTATGAGAACGAACAACCAACTATAAGGAGGAAGATGTAATGTCTAATGACGAGAAGATCGTTGAAACTATCCCTGTGGGGACACTTGGATTAATTGCATTAGAAAGCAGCAGTACCTTAGGAGAGAAAGTTAATAACTATCTTGTTCAGTGGCGTAATGCCAGAGATAGTGAACACAAGGGAACTATTGCATTTTCTGGATACCAGCAGGAATCCTACTTACTGGAGGCCGAATGTCCAAGATTTGGCACCGGGGAGGCCAAAGGCCTGATTAAGGAGTCAGTAAGGGGTACCGATCTATATTTACTTGTTGATGTTACTAACCACAGCTTAACATACAAGGTATGTGGAGAAATCAACCACATGTCTCCAGACGATCACTATCAGGACTTAAAAAGAATCATTGCTGCAGCAGGTGGTAAGGCCAGAAGAATTACAGTTCTAATGCCATTTCTATATGAAAGCAGACAGCACAGACGCAGTTCTAGAGAATCTCTAGATTGTGCCCTAGCACTTCAGGAATTAACACGCATGGGTGTAGATAGCATAATAACCTTTGATGCCCATGATCCTAGAGTTCAGAATGCCATTCCTCTTAATAGCTTAGAAACAGTTACTGCAACATATCAATTTATTAAAGCTATCATCAGAAAGGTTCCTGATGTTCATATTGATTCAGATCATATGATGGTAATCAGTCCAGATGAAGGCGGTATGTCAAGAGCAGTATATTATGCCAACGTTTTAGGCCTTGATATGGGTATGTTCTACAAGAGACGAGATTATACCAAGATAATTGATGGTCGTAATCCTATAGTTGCCCATGAATTCTTAGGTACTGATCTAGAAGGAAAGGACATCCTTGTTGTAGACGATATGATTTCCTCAGGTGAAAGTATGCTTGATGTAGCCATGGAACTTAAGAAAAGAAAAGCTGGTAGAATATTCGTGGTATCTACCTTCGGTTTATTTACTAATGGATTTGATAAGTTTGATGAGGCTTATGAAAAGGGCCTAATATATAGGGTTTTAACCACTAACCTAATTTATCAAAAGCCCGAACTATTAAAGAAGCCTTATTATATTAGTGTTGATATGAGCAAATATGTTGCCCTAATTATTGACACATTAAATCATGATATGAGTATAAGTGGATTACTAAATCCTGTTGAAAGAATTCAAAAAATCATGAAACAGCATGAAGAAGATTTAAAAACAAGAAATTTATAATATATAATTAAGAATTCAGAGTAAATATAAGCTCCTTTTATGATGAACAGTTAGATTGTATAACTGCTTACCACGAAAAGGAGCTTGTTTTATGGTTTACTAAAGGTTTTATTCATCCCAGCTTTATGAATTTTATTCATATAGTCCTTCCATATAGCTCCTGGGTATGTTGAACCTGATAGTCCATCTACTGTTTGAGGAAGGTCATAGCCCACCCAGACACTAGTTGTATAGTAGGGGGTATAGCCTACAAACCACCCATCTTTTTTATCATTAGATGTTCCTGTTTTTCCTGCACTTATCGTATTATCGAGTCTAAGGCTTCTTGCTGTTCCTTTATCCATGACACCTATTAATGAATTAGTCATGGTTAAGGCAGCATTCTCCTTATATATTCTTTTAGTTTCTATATCATCTCCTATTATTTCATTCCCCTGGGCATCAGTAATCTTGACAATACAGCTGGGTTCTCGGTAAAGCCCATTATTGCCTAAGGTAGAATAAGCTGCTGCCATTTCTAGAGGACTAACACCAATAGTAAATCCTCCTAGGGAGGCTGCAGGAAAGTAGTCATTGGAGTGAATTCTAGCAAAATTCATAGAAAGCAAGTATGACAAGCCTACCTCAGGGGATAACTCATCAAATAGTTTCCATGCGATAGTATTTTTAGACACTTCTATAGCCCTTTGTAAGGTCATCTCACCTGAATAACTATTACCTGCATTAGAAGGTCCCCCTTGGAATTTTTCATCTACAACAATTGTATCAGGAGTATATCCTCTTTCAAAGGAAGGAGTATATACTATTAAAGGTTTAATGGCACTACCAGGCTGTCTAAAGCTTTGATAAGCACGGTTTAGAGTATATCCTGTTACCTCCTGCTCACGGCCACCAACAATTGCTACAACCCTTCCAGTATCATTGTCTATACATACTGAGGCAGCCTGAAGCTTATATATCCCCTCATCATTAACCTCTTTATATCCTTCTAGATGTTTATTAACTGTTTCTTGCAACAACCTCTGTTTGCTCATATCAATAGAAGTATAGATACGATATCCCTTACGGAATAAATCCTGTTGGATGCTATAATACAGGTCGTCATAAGCCTCCTGATATGTTTTCTTATCCTCTTCATTAGTAAATTGATTCTTAAACATAAACCCTTGCTTTTTCATCAGGTCCTTAATGGCCGAATGATAGACATACGTTTCAACATAGTTTTTCTTGTCTAGCCCACCTTGCTCAAGTGTGATTACCTCAGTTACTGCCTTATTGTAATCCTCTTGACCAATCATACCATCTGAAAGCATCTGTTCTAGAATTCTATTCCTTCTTGCAATAGCTTTATCCATATTAGTTACTGGGTTATATAGGTTTGGATTATTGGGAATTGCACATAAGAATACTAACTGGGATAAGCTAATCCCTGTGATACTCTTTCCAAAGTACTCATAGCTGGCGGCTTGAATTCCATAATATCCATTGGCAAAATATATATTATTAAAGTAATATTCTAATATATCAAATTTGCTATATTTCTTCTCCAGCTCAATGGCTAAAAATATTTCCTTGGTCTTTCTTTCATAAGTAACCTCATGGGTCAAGAAAACATTACGAGCCAGCTGCTGAGTTATAGTGCTAGCCCCTTGGGTTATCTCTCCCTTGTTTTTTATAAGAGCCAGCAGTGCTCTGATATTGGCAATGTAGTCAACTCCCTCATGCTCAAGATACTTACGATCTTCCGAGACCAGCATAGCATTAATGGCTTCTCTTGGGATATCCTCATAATTAATATAATATACATCCTTCTCAGCCCGTAATGCAGATATTAATATACCATCCGAATCATATACTAAGCTGGTTTCTGTATCCTTAAATGTATCTGGGGTCGAAGCATTAACGGTCTGTCTAGCTGCAGCTTGAATTTCTAATAGCTCCTTACCAAAGGTTTGATAGAAATATATTATTCCAACAGCTATAGTGATTAAGAGCAGAAGCAATAAAACCTGAAGTGTTGTCTTAATAACGGCACTTAGGGAAGCTTTATGAGGAGCTTTCCTTTTCTTCCTCTTAATTTGCTTTTTTTCTTTTTCTTTTGAATTTTTATAATCCACAGGTAGACTTCCTCCAAAGTACTCTTTTCAAATAAATTTCCATAGCTCATGAAATATTCAAGTAATATAAAACACACTAATATTCCTTGCCTATATTATAATGATGCAAACTTATATTTCAATATAATTATAGGATAGATTCATTTCTTCAAGTATCCTTCTTTCCCTTTGATGACATGTGAATATTATTACTTGCTTCTCCCTTATTAATTGCTTCATGGCTGCTCTTGTACGGTTCTCATCGTATAGAGCAAAGCTATCATCAAGTATGATTGGCATGGTTTCATCCCCTACAAGTAACTCAGATACAGCTATTCTTAGGGATAGATACAATTGGTCAATGGTTCCTGCGCTAAACCTTTCCATAGGGATGTAGTTACCATTCCACCCCACCTTAATATCTAGGTTTTCATCAATCTTAATATCATTATATTTTTTATTAGTTATATCTCCAATTATTGTTGATACTCTTAAGTTAAGATCCTTACCAAAGCTATCATGAATATCCATGGATAATCCTTGTATAGTTGTAAGTGCAAGCCTAACAGCCTCAAGCTCAACCTTACCTTCTTCCTGTCTGCGAACTATCTCCTCATATCTATACTTGTTACTACTTAGCTCATCTTCATTATCCTCTAATAATCCAATCTCCCAATTCAGCTTTTCAATGTCTAATTGAAGGTCCCTAAGTCTTTCATTAATATCTGACAGGCTAGCATTAAGCTCCTGTCTTTTACCCCTTATAATCTTTTCTAACCTCACCATAGTATCATCTGAAAGCTCATCTGCCTCAAGGAAATACTGAACATATTTCATGATCTGTTCATATATAATATCTAATCTATCCTCAGTCTCTCTTTCTCTTCTACTGAGCATATCTATTTGCTCTATCACATTATCTATAGCAAAGTTTATTTTTATTTCCTTATCCTTTGCTATTTGCTCCATATTCCTTTTATAACTTATAAAACGATAATTGATGGCCACAAGTATGGAAATCCCCATCAGAATACAGACCATACTACTTATAATTCCACCTGTATTGATCCCAAAGGTATACAAGCATATTATTGAACAGACCATGGATACCACTCCAGCAACGACCTGGGGTAGGATTGGGTTTTTTATGGAAGCAACTTCTTCATCCTTATTGACTAGCTTAAGCTCCTTTACTTTTTCTTGGTATTTGGCTTTCAGACTTTTTATATCCCCAAGTTCCTGGTTTATTTCACCATAATTTTTATAGTTTTCCAATATAGCAGGAAGCTGTTCCATCCTTCTAGCTTCTTCTCCCTCACTGGCTCTATCTAAGTTCATCTTATCTTTTAACAAGGCTTCCTTAAGAATTAGGCTTTCCTGTCGCTCCTTAGTAAGGGTCTCAAGCTTTTCTTCTTTTTCATAACCCTCCTTAAGTAGGACCTCCAGAGCTTGTTTTTCCTTTTGATCAAGAGCTTTTTCGATGGATTTTTTCTTAATAGTCAAGTCTTTTACTGCTTTAGATACATTAACCTCATTGCTTTTAGATAGAGACATATTAGCAATATAATTACCTACCTGTGATGCCAGCTCCATATCAGTTGAAGCCTTCAACTGCTCAATACTTATAGTATTGCGATAGGTTGACTCTGTCAGCCCAGGAACAAGCTCACTGATATGATCATCATTAAGTATTACTTCTCGGCCTGTTTCAAGGTCATATATTCTAAAGTATTTATCATTAGAATGAAAGCTTCTCTCAATACGATAGCTCTTATGGGCTACTCTTATATCCATTGACCCACCATAAGCCCCTGGATAGTCCCAGGGTAGGTATCTTTGATAGATATCCTCTTTTGTAGCCACCGCTCGACCCCTTGCTCTTTCTATTCCAAAAAGCATACCCTTAATAAATGTATGTATGGTAGATTTACCAGCTTCATTTTCCCCATAGATAAGGTTGATACCTGGTTTTAATTCTATCTCTTGGTTTTGAAATCGACCAAAGTATTTTAAGTTTAATCTTTTAAAAACCATAAAAACCAACCTTTCCTATTCTTCCTGTGCTTCTAGTAGAGCCTCTATTCCGTAATATAGGGCTTTATTTTTAATTTCATCATTCTCAGAGCTTTCCTGAACCTTCTTTATAAAAAGGCCAATCATATTATCCTTATTCTCTCTATATATGCGATCAAAATCATAATCTGGTATTGACAAATCATTTACATCAATGATATTGCCTAATTCCATAACTTCATTATTGTCAAAATGGATATTAGGATCCCTAAGTCCCTTAATGTGAATAATATATATGTTCTGCTCTCCATTATTCCTGATTTCATCTACTACTTGGTCCCTTAGAGACCCCTTAGTTGTAGTAGAATCAACATTAAGATCAATCTTCCTATATTCCCTATGGGAGCTTGGAATAAATCTAATATCTGTCTTTGTAGTAAAGTCTGTAACCTTACTAAGACTACCAAGAATATATCCTCTCTCACCAGTTTCATTTTTATCTAAGGGTTCTAATGAACCTGAATATGCCATCCTCTCACTAATAATCTCAGGCTTATGTATATGACCAAGAGCAATATAATCAAATCCTGAAGCCTGAAGCTTCTTCTTATTAATGGGAATGTTCTTTTCATCCCCTCCATGGGCAAGAAGGATATGATACCCATTCTTGTCCTCAGGTTTTAGATCATCATATAAAGCCTCACTTATATCCCTTTGAAGATAGCTTAATCCATAGACTTTAGTATTAATCTCCGGAAAGTCCAGTACCTGAGGATCCATACTATAAAACATATGAACCCTATCACTCCAAGGGAATTCTCTATAATTAGACCTCAAGCTTATATAATCATGGTTTCCTGCCATAATTACCACCTGAGCCCTTTCTAGCTTACTAAACAGATAATCAAGCTCCTTTAGCTCTCGAACCTTGGGCTGTCTGTGAAATAAATCTCCTGCTATAAGAAGCAGGTCTGCCTCTTCCTTATTACAGACATCAATAATGTGCTCCATACTCTTCCATATTTCCCTAGCCCTATCTTCTCCCCAGGGTTTATTGGAATCCGGAACTGCTCCTAAGTGAACATCACCTATATGTATGAACTTCATGGACAAACCCCTCCTTGTATATTTTATTTTAACACATTGGGCTAGGTTTTATAAAGTTTTATTAACTTCCAAGTCTTATTATCTTTTTACAGCCTATAGGCTTTGGGACAGAGTATTTTTGATGCAAATTTCCACATACAAGTAAGGGAAACTAGTATATAGACCATGCATCTTTTTGCACAGCGTACAAATAGGATATCTTTTATTACAGGAGTTTGATAGGCTATTTGGTCTATTTGGTTATGTAATTCCTTATACCTTCCTGTCCAGAAGGAAAAATCAGACCATTTGGTTGGGATAAGATATTGGGGTATAGATATCCGAAAATCTAATAACCGTTTTAACACTATCCAGACGGTTAAAAAACCCAGGGAAAGGATAAGTACTTGTAAGGGTATAGTTCTTCTTTTCCATATTGCCCTTAATATCTGATAAAGTACATAAAAGCAAAGAAACCATCCAGGAACCTTATAAAGGCTGTTAAAAACCTTTCCATAAAAAGAACCATCTATAATAATATAGGAGTCTGTCAAATTATTTTGCATAATAAATCCCTTAGCCAGCTCATACCCATCTACATCCCCACCATATACCAGCTCTAGGTTGGAATAGGTATGCTTTTTATCATGTATTTGTCTAAAGAAAATGGGCTTTGGTGACCTTATAATTCCCCGTACATAAAAATATTCATTCCCATAACTAATACAGTTACCTATAGGATCGACTGTTCCGAATAGCTGATATGCTGTTTCTCTATCAATCATGCAGCCTTTATAATCATTTGGATTGATTAAATTTCCTGCTGTAAGTTCCATAGGATATACCCACTTAACATCTCCATATACTTCAATGAGGTAGACTTTATATGAGAGGGATAGCTCTTTATTAGTGATGGTTTGTTCTTCTAGGCAATTCCATGCACTAATAGAGGGAGTGTTTCCCCAGTGCTTTATTTCCTCGTATTTTAATACTGTACTTAGTTCCTCCTCCGAAATCATAGCTTTTTTAAATCGTATACTAACAGATTGATAATGTTCCTTAATATACCGCCCGTAATATATCACACCCCTAAAAGCCCTTAATTTAAAATTGTACTTAGACAGGAAGGGTGTTACTATTATTATTATAAGGTGCTAAAACACCAGAAATGAGGTAGAAATGAAAAAAGTATTTATAGTTTTACTTGTAGTTATACTACATCTTACCGCTTGTAGTACAAAAGAAAATAATGCTTCAGTTATAGATACTTTGGAGCCTGGAGACTCGTACACTAAAGGGGATTCAGAATTTAACATAAAAGGACGGTATGTTGAAGGGGAATTAGTATTACCTGAAGCATTTGGCAAATCAACAACCTTACAATTGGCAAAAAAGGATGGTATGCCATTCTTATATGCATTTTCCTATAACAATTCTATAATCATTACCGGATACCGGATGAAGGAAGACGGAAGCTGGGAGAAAGATTCTCCAGGGTGGCTTAAATCCGATGCTTTACCAAAAGAAGAGTTTTATGAACCCGCAGTTTTTGAAGATGAACTAGGAAATCAATATTTATATTATCTAACTATAGAGGAAGGAAACTATAAAGGAAGGCTTCTTCGTAGTAAAGACGACCTTACATATGAGGTTATTGCTCCTGAAGGCTGGGAGAAGGTATCTGAAGATGGAATGTTCTACAATGTTCCTAGAAGAGTTATAGCCATGGAAGATGGTAGTATAGTGGCTCTTTTTCTTTCAGGAGACCTAATCTTTTACGATAAGGATAGGTATTCCATACAAAAAAGTATTATTGGTGAAGGATATGCGCAAAACATACTAAGTGCCTCAGCTAAGACTATTATTCTTGGAAAGACAGATAATAGTGAGAAGCTGATAGGAATTGATGTCTATGATACAAAGGATTATAGTAAGATTACTTATCCCTACCAATCTGATTTCTACGGATATATGAATACTTATTTTGATATGAAGGATAAGAAAGAAATGACTCTTTGTGACGAGAGAGGTATCCATGTGTTGGAGGAAGGCACTTCTATGTGGCAGACCATTGTTGATGGAGATTTAACATCATTAACTATGAAGACTCTACACACCATTGGCTTTGTTGCAGCATCAGATTCAAATTATTATATTCTGTATGGTCATCAAAATGGCTATTCTCTTATGAAATACTCCTATGATGAAATGGTCAATGCAGTACCTTCAGATGAACTGAATATTTATGTCATAAAAGACACCCCAACCCTAAGACAGGGGGCCGCCTTATTTCGTCAAACACATCCTGATATAAAAATCAATTTTAATATAGTCATGTCTGATGAAGAGTATCTAAAAGCTGACCAAACAATTAAAGATGACTATATACGTGCACTTAACACAGAGCTTCTATCAGGCAAGGGTCCTGATATCATTGTATTAGATGATCTACCTGTGGATTCATTAATAGCAAAGGGCGTTCTGACAGATATGAGTGATATTATTCAGCCCATGATTAATAGGAAAGAATTATATACTAATATTATAGATAATTATAGAGCAGGGGATAAGATCTATTATCTGCCAGCCCGCTTTATTCCACGGATTTTGTGCGGAAGAACTTCAGATGCAAAAAACATATCTGATCTGGAGAATTTGGCAGACTATATGTCAAACCATAAGGACAAAACAATATTTGGGAAAATAACCTTGGAGGATTTTATGGAAACCTTTGCCCCCTATTTAACGACAAAGATAATAAATGAAGATGGGAAAATTGATAATAATGAGTTGGTTTCCCAATTAAAAATATTGAAAACCATTGGGGATAGCATAGGTATAGTTGACGAATATAAAGGGGATGAAAGGTATATCAATAACGAGCTTAACTTAGCAAATGAAATCCAATTGGCTTTGGTGGAAATAAAAGGCTTTTCTGTCTCGGTTAAAAATGAAGATGGAAGTGATCAGGTACAATTCTTTGAAGCCCTTAATAAAAATCAAATGGAGCAGTTGGTTCAGCGTTATTCTGCCATATCTAACAGAATTATATACAATGGATCTATTATGACAATCCTTAAGGGAGAGGTAGGAGAATTCTTTCAAGGAGGCTTATCAGCAGAGGAAACAGCAGATAACATTATGGAAAGAGCTAATATTTACTTGTCGGAGTAATAAGGGTAACAGGTATAATAACTCAATTGAGGATTGGAATTTGAGAATTAAATTTGAGTCATCGATTGACAAGCTCCATATTCATGCTATACTTAACAAGTCTGATTCCAAATTAATCAAGACTTTCGAAAATCAACTTCGTGTGTTCGAGACCTTCCACACGTAAAACAAAACTAAAGGAGAATTAAATATGAGAAATTCAAAGGTTACATTTATCACAGAAGCTGCTGTGATTGCAGCTATCTATACCTTACTGGTGATTTTATTCGCACCAATAAGCTATGGACCTATCCAAACAAGGGTTGCAGAAGCATTAACCATCCTACCTTACTTCACCCCTGCTGCCATTCCTGGTGTTACTATAGGATGCTTTCTTAGTGCAATCCTAACAGGAGCAGATATTTTGGATATTATCTTTGGCCCTATGGCCACGTTAATAGGAGCTATATTATCCTATTATCTAAGGAGGAACAAGTTCCTAGTTCCAATACCTCCCATCCTATCCAATGCAATTATAATTCCTTGGGTTATCAAATATGCCTATGGAGAAGCACAGCCTATTCCTTTTATGATGCTAACTGTAGGTCTTGGAGAGGTCCTCACTGCTGGTATTATGGGTATGATACTATTATTTGCTCTGGAAAGGGTAAAACCTTATATATTTAGATCACATAATAAGTAATAAGTAAATAACAAGTAAAATTTGTCAATTTATCTTGCTCCCCCGACATCAGTATGTTAATCTTATGATATAACTACATATGGAGGGATTATTTATGAGATTTGGTTTCGCTTTTTTATTACCATTTGTTTTCTTTTATATACCTATTATTGTTCTAGTTGCTTTAGGTATATATGCTTTAATACTAGCTATAAAGGCACTTAAGATTTATATTTACAAGAATTCTTAACTCGAGATTAATTATCTTTATATAAGATTCGGAAAGAGGGAAGCCATATTCAAATTGGCTTCCCTCTTTGTTATTAGATTAATATAAGATGATCTGGCAAGCCAGTTCACTTGTCATGTATTATAGTTCGCAGTGGTTAACTGTTCTTGGGAAAGGAACTACGTCACGAATATTACCCATACCTGTTAGATACATAACGCATCTCTCAAATCCAAGTCCGTATCCAGCATGTCTTGCTGAACCATATTTTCTAAGGTCAAGATAGTAATCATAGTCCTCTTTCTTAAGACCCATTTCGTCAATTCTCTTTACCAGCTTGTCATAATCATCTTCCCTCTGGCTACCTCCGATAATCTCACCAATACCAGGAACTAGAAGATCCATAGCTGCAACGGTCTTATTATCCTCATTAAGCTTCATGTAGAAAGCCTTAATCTCCTTAGGATAATCTGTAACAAATACAGGCTTCTTATATACCTGCTCTGTTAAGTAGCGTTCATGCTCTGTCTGAAGGTCACAGCCCCAGAACACCTTATAATCAAATTTATCGTTATTCTTTTCAAGGATTTCAACTGCTTCAGTATAAGTAATACGACCAAAGTCAGATTTTGCAACATTATTAAGACGATCTAGAAGACCCTTGTCTATAAATTGATTGAAGAAGTTAATCTCCTCTGGAGCATGTTCAAGGACATAGTTGATAATATACTTTAACATACTCTCTGCTAAGTTCATATTGTCCATAAGATCTGCGAATACTATCTCTGGCTCAATCATCCAAAACTCAGCTGCATGGCGGGTTGTATTGGAATTCTCAGCCCTAAAGGTTGGTCCAAATGTGTAAATGTTCTTAAATGCCATAGCATAGGCTTCACCATTTAACTGTCCACTTACTGTTAGATTAGTCTCTTTACCAAAGAAATCCTCACTATCATCAACCTTACCGTCCTCTGTTAAGGGAAGGTTGTTCATGTCAAGGGTAGTAACCCTAAACATCTCCCCTGCACCTTCAGCATCACTTCCTGTGATTATTGGGGTATGAACATATACAAAATCTCTCTCTTGGAAAAACTTATGAATCGCATAAGCAATCAAAGAACGAACTCTAAACACTGCTTGGAAGGTATTAGTTCTAGGTCTTAGGTGAGTTATAGTTCTTAGATACTCAAGTGTGTGTCTCTTCTTCTGAAGAGGATAATCCGGTGAGGAAGCTCCTTCAACATCTACTCTTTCTGCCTGAATTTCAAAGGGCTGCTTAGCATCTGGTGTCGCTACCAATTCTCCATAAACTACTAATGCAGATCCTACATTAAGCTTAGAAATTGTCTCAAAATTATCTAGTGTATCATGATAAACAACCTGAATAGGTTCAAAATAGGTTCCATCATTAAGTACAATAAATCCAAAGTTCTTGGAATCTCTTATACTT
>DUNS01000224.1 GCA_012839235.1 Clostridiales bacterium | reverse complement strand
CTAATGTTATTCAGCATATTCAAAAGCCTACTCTTATTATCGCTCATAATAAAACTTTGGCAGCTCAGCTATACGGTGAGTTCAAGGAATTTTTTCCGGAGAATGCAGTAGAATACTTTGTAAGCTATTACGATTACTATCAGCCGGAGGCTTATGTACCATCAACTGATACTTATATAGAGAAAGATTCTGCTATTAATGAAGAGATTGATAAACTAAGGCACTCTGCAACAGCCTCACTGGCAGAGAGAGATGATGTAATAATTATTGCCAGTGTATCCTGTATATATGGTTTAGGTAGCCCTATTGATTATCAGAACATGGTGCTTTCTCTTCGCCCTGGTATGAATAGAGATAGGGATGATGTACTCCGTAAGTTAATTGATATCCAGTATACAAGAAATGATATGGACTTTAAGCGAGGAACATTTCGAGTAAGAGGAGATGTTGTAGAGATATTCCCAGCATCCTCTGGAGAATTGGCAGTTCGAGTTGAGTTTTTTGGAGATGAGATCGAAAGAATTCTTGAAATTGATACCTTGACTGGTGAGATAAAAAATAGCCTAAATCACATAGCTGTATTCCCTGCATCTCACTATGTTGTATCACCGGATAAGATGGAGATTGCAATTAAGAATATAGAAGAGGAACTAGAAGAAAGGGTTCGATATTTCAAAAGTGAGGACAAGCTTCTTGAAGCCCAGAGAATATCAGAAAGAACTAATTTTGATATAGAAATGATGAGAGAAACTGGATTTTGTTCAGGAATAGAGAACTACTCTAGACACCTGACAGGTCTAGAACCAGGACATCCACCCCATACATTGATAGATTATTTTCCAGAAGATTTTATTATATTTGTAGATGAATCCCATATGACTATTCCACAGATTAGAGGTATGTATGCTGGAGATAGATCTAGAAAGCAGACCTTGGTGGACTTTGGCTTCCGTCTTCCTTCTGCCCTGGATAATAGACCTCTTAACTTTACAGAGTTTGAGAGTAAGATAGACCAGATAATGTTTGTTTCTGCTACACCTTCCGTCTATGAGAGTGATCATGAATTGTTGAGAGTTGAACAGGTAATTCGCCCTACGGGACTTCTTGATCCAGAGGTGGAGGTTAAGCCAGTAGAAGGACAGATTGATAGCTTACTTGGGGAGATTAATAAAGAGATAAGTAATAACAATAAGGTTCTAGTTACTACACTTACTAAGAGAATGTCAGAGGACTTGACCACATATCTTCGTGAAGTGGGAATTCGAGTTAAGTATCTTCACTCTGATATAGATACACTTGAAAGAACGGAGATTATCCGGGATATGCGAATGGGGCTTTTTGATGTACTAGTAGGTATTAACTTACTTCGTGAAGGTCTTGATATTCCTGAAGTTGGGCTTGTTGCGATACTTGACGCAGATAAGGAAGGATTTTTACGTTCAGAAACTTCTCTTATTCAGACCATTGGTCGTGCGGCTCGTAATGCTGGTGGTAGAGTAATTATGTATGCTGATAATATGACTTTTTCTATGGATAAAGCCATATCAGAGACTAATAGAAGAAGAAAGATACAGCAGGCATATAATGAGGCTCATGGCATAACTCCTACAACCATACAGAAGAAGGTTCGTGACCTAATTAGTATATCTAAGAAGATAGAGGAAAAGCCTGATGATATGGTTAAGGATTTAGAATCCATGTCATATAATGAGCTTAATGCCATGGTGAAAAAGATTACTAAAGATATGCATACAGCAGCAGCAGAGCTTAATTTTGAGAGGGCAGCAGAGCTTAGAGATAAGATGATAGAGGTTAAAAAGCATTTACTTGAGTTGGAATAAAAGTGGAGGCACATTATGGCTGATAAAAAGCATTATATAAGAATACGTGGAGCTAAGGTTAATAATCTAAAGGATATTAACATAGATATTCCCAGAGATCAATTTGTAGTATTAACTGGACTTTCAGGCTCGGGAAAGTCTTCCTTAGCATTTGATACAATTTATGCGGAGGGCCAGAGACGTTATATGGAGTCCCTATCCTCATATGCTAGACAATTTCTTGGACAGATGGAAAAACCTAATGTTGAAACTATCGAAGGATTGCCTCCTGCTATTTCTATTGATCAGAAGTCTACTAATCGTAATCCCCGTTCTACTGTTGGAACAGTAACAGAGATATATGATTATTTCAGATTGTTCTACGCCAGGGTAGGAATTCCTCATTGTCCAAGCTGTGGCAAGGAGATTAGAAGGCAAACTGTAGACCAGATGGTGGATGAGATATTCAAATTACCAGAGGGAACCAAGATACAGATATTTGCCCCTGTTGTAAGAGGTAGAAAAGGTGAACATGTTAAGCTTTTAGAGCAAACTAAAAGAAATGGCTTTGCAAGGGTTCGAATTGATGGTATTATCTATGATCTTTCCGAAGAAATTAAGCTAGAGAAGAATAATAAACATAATATAGAAGTTGTTGTAGACCGATTAGTTGTTAAGGAGGGAATTGAAAATCGCCTTAATGATTCTATGGAAACTGCCCTTAATTTAGCAGATGGCCTGATGATAGTAGATATTATAGGTGGGGAGCCTCAGACCTTTAGTCAGAACTTTGCATGTCCAGACTGCGGGATTAGCATTGAAGAGATAGAACCTAGAATATTTTCCTTTAACAATCCATTTGGGGCTTGCCCTGAATGCCATGGTATTGGTATAAAGATGGAATTTGACGAGGATCTACTTATTCCAGAGAAGGATAAGAGTATCATTGGAGGAGCTATAGCAGCTCCTGGATGGGTATCTGTTAAAGATACAGGTAGCTATTCAAGGGCTATTATGGATGCTCTTGCCAAGGAATATAATTTTGATCTAGATACACCATATGAAAAACTTCCTACTAAGATTAAAAATATGTTTTTGAATGGAACTGATGGAAAGTCTGTTAAGGTTCATTACCGTGGCCAAAGGGGAGTTGGTGTATATGATGTTGCATTTGAAGGTTTAATCCGGAATGTTGAAAGAAGATATCGAGAAGTCTCTTCTGATACAATCAAGCAGGAATATGAGACATTTATGAGAACGACCCCCTGTAGGGAATGTAATGGAAAGCGTCTTAAGAAAGAGGCCCTAGCAGTTACTATTGGAGATAAGAATATATCTGATGTAACTGAATATTCAATTCGAGACTTGAAAACCTTTATGGATAATCTTGAGCTTACATCTATGCAGCTTAAGATTGGATCTGTAGTTCTTAAAGAGATTAAAGCAAGGATACAATTCCTAATTGATGTAGGATTAGACTATCTTACCTTGGCAAGGGCTACTGGTTCACTATCTGGAGGAGAGGCACAGCGTATTAGGCTGGCTACACAGATAGGTTCAGGTCTTGTTGGAGTTGCTTATATATTGGACGAGCCTAGCATTGGCCTTCATCAAAGAGATAATCACAAGTTACTTAAAGCTTTAAAGAACCTAAGGGATTTAGGTAATACCCTTATTGTGGTGGAACATGATGAAGAAACTATGTTTGAAGCTGATCGGATTGTAGATATTGGACCAGGTGCAGGTGAGCATGGGGGTGAGGTTGTAGCTGAAGGTACTGCAGAAGATATCATGAAGGTTGAAGGATCTATAACTGGAGCCTATCTAAGTGGAAGGATGAGTATCGATGTACCTACCGAAAGACGTAAGCCCACAGGTTTCCTAACCATTACTGGGGCTAAGGAGAACAATCTTAAGAATGTTAAGGTTGATATTCCCCTTGGTGTTATGACTTGTGTTACCGGAGTATCTGGCTCAGGAAAGAGCTCACTAGTAACTGAGATTTTATATAAAAGGCTAGCTAGAGACCTAAATCGCGCCCGTACCATTCCAGGAAAGCATAAGGATATTAAAGGCATTGAGCAGTTAGATAAGGTTATTAATATTGACCAGTCACCAATTGGTAGAACCCCTAGATCCAATCCCGCAACCTATACAGGAGTATTCGATCAGATTAGAGATTTATTCGCAGCAACTCAGGATGCTAAGATGAGAGGCTATAAAAAGGGAAGATTCAGCTTTAATGTTCGTGGAGGACGTTGTGAAGCTTGTAGTGGTGATGGTATTATAAAGATTGAGATGAACTTCCTGCCTGATGTATATGTCCCATGTGAAGTTTGCTCGGGCAAGAGATATAATAGGGAGACCTTAGAGGTAAGGTATAAGGGAAAGACCATATATGATGTACTAGACATGACTGTAGAGGAAGCTGTACGTTTCTTTCAGAATGTTCCTACCATTCATAGAAAGCTTAAGACCTTATATGATGTAGGTATGGGATATATTAAGCTAGGACATCCATCAACCTCACTTTCTGGTGGTGAAGCCCAACGAATTAAGCTAGCAACTGAGCTTAGTAAGCGAGGAACTGGTAAGACAATTTATATATTGGACGAGCCTACTACTGGACTTCATTTCGCCGACGTTCATAAGCTTATCGAGATAATTAAGAAATTCTCAGACACTGGTAATACTGTGGTTGTTATTGAGCATAATCTTGATGTTATTAAGACAGCTGATTATATTATAGATATTGGTCCAGAAGGTGGAGATAAGGGTGGTAATATAGTAGCTAAGGGAACACCAGAGGAAGTGGCTGCTGATAAGAACTCATTTACCGGTAAATATATTAAAGAATGTATTGAGCGAGATAAGGCACGGAGTAAACAAGCATAGAGATAAAACTGTGTAATGATAAACTTTGGAGGATATTGTGCTTACGGCCCAAAGTTTGCAGACTAGGATGAAAGGTATGGATATTAATATGGATTATAATTTCTTTGCCATGATGTCAAGAATGAAGTTAATAGAACGATGGTCATTAATGCGTAATTCGCAGTCAGAGAATATAAGTGAACATTCTCTGGAGGTTGCTATGCTAGCCCATGCTCTTACTATTATTGGTAATGAACGATTGGGGAATAAGCTTAATCCTGATAGGGCGGCTCTTATAGCTTTATATCATGATGCTAGTGAGATAATAACTGGAGATATGCCAACCCCTATAAAGTATTTTAATAAGGATATACAGGATGCCTTTAGGAGTGTAGAGAATGTGGCTTCAGAAAGGCTATTGGAGATGCTTCCAGACTATATGCGTAGCTACTACGAACCAATCTTTTTCCCTGGTGAAGAGGATGAGTATTTAAGTAAGCTTATAAAAGCAGCAGACAAGTTATCAGCTCTTATCAAATGTATAGAGGAAAGAAAAGCAGGTAATACTGAATTTATCAGTGCTGAGAAGTCCATAACTGGGATTATTAAGGATATGGGCCTTAAGGAAGTGGATATATTCATGGAAGAGTTTCTTCCAGCCTATTATAAGAATTTGGATGAGCTGCAATAAAAGAATAAGATTTTGGGCCCACATACATAATTGTAATGTGGGCTTTCTTATATTATTTTGAAATAAACTACATGGAGTAACAAAGAATATCCATTGTTTTATCAATATGGTTTGCTAGAATATTATTATATAGTAAGAAAAGAATGATTACCTAACATGAAAACCGATGATTTTCATGCATAAAAATTTTAGTTTTGTATGAATTTCATATATACAGAAGAAAGGTATGGAGGTTATAATGATGAACCCAGATTATCCATTTCGCGATGCTGATTTACCTTTAAGTGAAAGAGTAGATGATTTAGTCGGAAGGTTAACATTAGAGGAAAAGGCAGGTCTTGTATCTTCTAGACAGAATGCTATAGAGCGTCTAGGAATATCCCAGTGGGGAGTTGGATGTGAGATAGCCAGAGGCTATGTTGGCCGTACACCGGAGGAACCCTCTACTGTATTGCCACAGCCAATTGGTATGGCAGCTATGTTTGACCCTGATCTTATGTATAAGCTAGGAGAATTAGCAGGGAATGAGACCCGTGTATATTATCAGGAGTATAAAAAGGGAAGCTTGATGCTTTTTGGACCAACTGTTGATATGGAGCGAGACCCTAGATGGGGAAGAAATGAGGAGGCATATGGAGAGGACCCTTACCTTACTGGAAAGATGTCCATCGCATTTACAAAGGGCCTAAAGGGTCAAGATCCCTTCTATGTAAAAACCGTTCCTGGTCTAAAGCATTTTTATGCTAATAATAATGAAGTTGACAGAACTAGTTGCTCATCTAATATTGAGCCAAGAACAAAGCATGAATACTATTACAAGGCATTTAAGCCTGCTATAACCGAGGGGGGAGCTATGTCTGTAATGGCTTCTTATAATGAGTTATCCGGGGTTCCAGCCTTAGTTAATCCAGATTTAAAGGATATCCTGAAAGATCAATGGGGACTAGACTTCGTCCTTAGTGATGGTGGAGACTTTGCTGGTAATGTTGTAGATCACGGATATGTAGATAATCACGGAGAAAGTATAGCTTTGTCAATCAAGGCTGGAGCTGACATAATGCTTGATGGGAATGAGCTAGTTAAGTGGTCAGTCCTTGATGCTATTAAGAAAGGCTTGCTAACTGAAGATGAGCTAGATGAAAGTGTTAAAAGAACTATGGCCATACGCTTCCGTCTAGGAGAATTTGATCCTGATGAGAGAAATCCTTATACCAATATGGATAAGGAGCTTGTTAACTGTGATGAATATAAGGGACTTAATAGACAGGCAGCTAAGGAGCAGATTATACTTCTTAAAAATGATGACCTACTTCCACTAAATAAGAGTAAATCACAGAAGATTGCAGTCCTTGGACCACTAGCAGATAAAAATTATATGGACTGGTATACTGGTTACTCAGACTATAATATACCTGTTGTTGATGGAATTCGTAATTTAATAGGAGAAGATAATGTTATATATGATAACTCCTATGATAAAGTAGCCCTAAAGTCAAAGGCTACTGGTAAATACATTCGGGTTGACGAGGATGAGACTCTTATAGCTGATAGTGAGAAAGCCACTTTGGCAGAGACATTTGAATTCCATGATTGGGACTTTGGCTCTCAAAATCTCTTGTCACTAAAAAATAACAAATTTATTCGTGAGGAAGAGGGCTTAAAGGCTAATGGAGAGAATACCTATGGTTGGTTTGTGAAAGAGTGGCTCAAATATAAAAATTATGATGGCTCTAATCTTATGATTGATACTTGGAATGATCGTCATATGGTTACTGATAGTGAAGGTAGATTGACATCCTCTCTTCATCCAAGAGTTCAGGATAATCGCTTGTTCACTCAGGAGGTTATATCAAGTGGTATAGAAAGAGCTGTTAAGATTGCAGAAGCTTCTGATGTTGCCATAGTGTGTGTGGGAAATGATCCTATGCAGGTGGCAAGGGAATGCTATGATCGTCCAGATCTTGTCTTACCAAAGCATCAGGCTGACTTAATTAAGGCAGTACATGCAGCTAATCCGAAAACTGTAGTAGTATTTGTATCTAGCTACCCCTACGCTGTTAACTGGGAGAAAGACCATGTACCTGCTATGCTATTCTCTAGCCATGCCGGTCCAGAGCTTGGAACAGCTGTTGCTGAGGTGCTATTTGGCCAGTATAATCCTGGGGGAAGAACTCCAATGACCTGGTATAAGTCGGTTCATGAGCTACCAGACATATTAGACTATGATATTATAGGGAATGATATGACCTATCTATATTATGAGGATGAACCATTGTATCCATTTGGCTATGGTTTAAGCTATTCCACATTTAGGTATGATAGACTTGAAATCACTAAGATAGATAAAATGCTGAAAAATGATAAAGCAATTATAAGGGCTAGAGTTTCAGTTACCAATACTTCCAGAATTGATGGTGAGGAAGTTGTTCAATTGTACTTTAGGGCGGAAAATCCAAGGGTAAAGAGACCGAAGAGACAGCTCTGTGGATTTAAGAGAATATTCATAAGGGCTGGAGAAACAGTTGAAGTAGAATTTGAAGTAAGAGAAAGTGATATAGAGTTCTATGATGTTACTAGAGAAAAGCTATGTGTTGAAGCTGGAGACTACACCTTTATGGCAGGAGGAAACTGCCTAGATACACCTCTTAAGGAAACTGTGTTAATAGAAGGAGAGACCATTCCTCCTCAGACACTAAGACAGTGGACACCAGCTATAAACTATGATGATAAATCCTTTGTTGCCATGGACTTTAGTAAAGAGAAGAATACTCATTTCCTAAAGACTCTTAAGCTTGGGAAGCGCTTCATTAAGTTTGGAGATGTAGATCTAAGCGAAGTATCATTCATTGAGATGAATGCCGGTGCACACGTAGGTAAGGGAGCCATCAATGTACACATAGATTCACCGGATAATGAACCTATAACATCAGTTGAGGTACCTATTACCGGAGGACCAGCTCAATTCACCTTAGTTAAGGGAGCATTAAAGACCGCTGTGGAAGGGATACATGATTTGTATCTAACCTTTGAGGAAGAGTTGTCAATAATGGATTTGAGGTTGGGTTGATTGGTTATAAGATAACAAAAAAATCGATAATAATATAAGAATAGCTGCTAAAAGTTAGTCTCAAATGAGGATTAACTTTTGGCAGCTATACTAATTTATTCGATAGTCGCTGGTAGCAAAGCCACCAGTTATAGATAATGTTTATTCCCACTCAATTGTTGCTTGGTAGCAAAGCCACCAGCATATATAGATAATGCCTATTCCCACTCAATTGTTGCTGGTGGCTTGCCTGTAATATCGTAGCATATACGATTTACATGCTTTACTTCATTAACAATTCGGCTAGAGACATGTCCAAGGACATCCCATGGTATCTCGGCAAATTCTGCTGTCATGAAGTCTGTGGTTGTAACAGCACGAAGTGCAATGGTGTAGTCATAGGTTCTTTCATCACCCATAACCCCAACACTTCTTATATTAGTAAGCACAGCAAAGTATTGTCCTATTTCTCTATCTAAACCAGCTTTAGCGATCTCTTCTCTGTAGATATGGTCAGCATCTTGTACGATAGCTACCTTTTCTGGAGTAATGTCACCGATTATACGGATGGCAAGTCCAGGTCCTGGGAAAGGCTGACGAAATACTAGATTCTCAGGAATGCCCAGCTCTAAGCCAGCTTTTCTTACTTCGTCTTTGAATAAATCACGAAGTGGCTCAATAATCTCCTTAAAGTCAACATAATCAGGAAGTCCTCCAACATTATGATGACTTTTTATTACTGCTGATTTACCATGACCACTTTCAATTACATCAGGATATATAGTCCCTTGAACAAGATAATCTACTGTGCCGATTTTCTTGGCTTCTTCTTCAAATACTCTGATAAATTCTTCCCCAATTATTTTTCTTTTTGTCTCAGGATCTGTTACACCAGCAAGCTTATCATAAAATCTTTCCTGAGCATTAACTCTAATAAAGTTTAAGTCAAACTGGGTAGTAAAGATTTTCTCAACCTCATCCCCTTCATTCTTACGAAGAAGACCATGGTCAACAAATATACAGGTAAGCTGCTTACCAACAGCCTTACTTATCATAACCGCAGCTACAGATGAGTCAACACCACCAGATAGAGCGCAAAGTACCTTCTTGTCACCAATCTTATCCTTCAAGGATTTGATCATATCTTCTGTAAAAGAAGCCATCTGCCAATCACCTGAGCAATTACATACTTCATATAGGAAGTTTTTAATCATCTTAGTTCCTTCAACAGAATGAACTACCTCTGGGTGAAATTGAACCCCATATAGATTTCTTGTAGAGTCTTCAATAGCAGCAACTGGGCAGGACTCAGAGCTTGCAATTATATCAAATCCATCTGCAGGCCTTTCTATATAATCAGTGTGGCTCATCCATACTGTATTGCTTTTAGAAACATTCTTAAATATCTTGGAGCTGGTATTAACTGAAATAACTGTTTTCCCATACTCTCTTACAGGTGCCTTGGATACTTTCCCACCAAGGACTTGGGTCATAAGCTGGGAACCATAGCATATACCAAGAATAGGTATCCCCAGATTAAAGATATCTTTATCACAGCTAGGAGCATCTTCATCATAGACACTGGCAGGTCCTCCAGTGAAAATGATTCCCTTAGGCTCCAATTCTTTTATTCGATCGAGACTTGTGCTATAAGGCAAAACTTCACAATATACATTACATTCTCTTATCCTACGGGCAATCAGTTGATTGTATTGTCCGCCAAAATCTAGTACAATAATCATTTCTCTTTCCAATTTGTAACCTCCTAAAATCTGCTAATATACAAAGTGGATAATCAAACCAGAGTAAATAAGGTGTGTATAAGCTTATAAATAAACTCTGAAATAATTACCTTTAAAATTAAGATTAATAATACAACAAATTCTTTCATAAGGCTAGTATAAATTATATATACTGGTTTATTCCTTATTCTCATATCTCAGGAAATATTATATAGTGGCCATATTAATTGAGTAATCTGCTAAAAAAATACTCGAAAAATAGTACAAATAAACTATTTACAAAAACACAATATAGAGTTATTATTTATATGAGTTATAACAATATATGGTATTTTCATAGCTTTTTATTACTCCCCCACAGGTCCTACCTTCCAACTGACAAAGGTAGGGCCTGACTTTTTATGCAGAAGGGAATAATACCTGCTAGCAGCCATGGAAGAAGCTGCCATAGGGTGCTTCCTTGTTGTGTTTTGACAACATAGGGTCAACCATGTATACTGTCCTATAGTGCAACTTAATTATGACATTATTAAACACAATAGAAGTACGGAGGCAATCATGGAAGATAAATACTTAGAGGCTGGACAAAAAGTGAAGTTAATTGTAAGTGATGTTGATGGTACATTACTTACCTCTGATAGAAGATTATCCGATGAAAATATAGCTGGGATAAAAAAAGCAAAGGAGCAGAACATTAAGTTTACTATAAGCACAGGTAGAGTAGTATCTATGCTTGATTATTATATCAAGACATTGGAGATAACAACTCCTGTGATTGCTTTCAATGGAGCTGTAGCCTGGGATCCCGTAAGTAAAGAAACCATATATGATATTCCTATGGATAAAGAAGAGCTCTATGAGCTACTAGATTTATGCAAGTATTATGAGCTTGACTATGGGGTGATGACTATGGGGGTTAATTACTTTTCGCCCAATAGTTTTCGTATTAAACGTTATCAAGGATATAATGAATTTGCAAAGTCCCATGGTATGTCTATCATGGAGGTTGATGTATTTGATGAGAAGCACAGCTGTATAGATGGGGTGAAGGTTTACAAATTACTAATAACAGAAAAGGATTCTAAGAAGATTAAGGTTATGGTAGACCATCTGCAATCAATGAAAACAACAGGTTATACATTCTCAGAGCCAACCTTATTAGATATTTCTGAGAAGTCAGCAGATAAGGGTTTTGGTGTTAAAAGGCTTGCACAATATTATGGCTTAAAGCCTGAGGAAGTATGTGCCATTGGAGATTATGATAATGATATTTCTATGCTCTCATATGCAGGGTTCTCAGTTGCCATGGGTAATGCTCAGCCTAATGTCAAGGAACATGCATTTTATGTTACTGAGACCAACGATGACAATGGATTGGCGCAGGTATTAAATAAATATATACTAAGATAAAGGAAAGGCTGCTTCACATATGAAGCAGCCTTATTTTATAATTATAGATTTTCTTTAGCTTCTTTTAGAATGTTCATAACTTCATTGATGGTGTATACAGAAGTAGCTTTATCTGCATATTCTTTAGCTTTTTCATATGAAGTGCTACGAATAATCTGCTTTACAGTAGGAACAGCGCTAGCAGACATACTGAATTCATCTAATCCAAGGCCGAGAAGCAATAGGGCTGCATCTTCATCTCCAGCAAACTCTCCACACATTCCAACCTCAATTCCTTCAGCGTGGCCAGCATCAATTACTCTCTTGATGCTTTGGATTACTGCTGGATGGAAGGAATCATAAAGCTTTGCAATCTTTTTATTACCACGATCTACAGCTAAAACATATTGGGTTAAGTCATTGGTTCCAATACTAAAGAAATCAACATGCTTTGCAAAATTCTCAACACATAAAACTGATGCAGGTGTTTCAATCATAATACCAACATTGATATCCTTATCATATGCAATTCCTTCAGCTGTCAGTTCCTTCTTACAAGTTTCAAGGACGGAATTGGCCTTGTTAAGCTCCTCCATGGATATTATCATTGGATACATGATCTTAACCTTACCAAAGGCACTAGCTCTAAGAATAGCACGAAGCTGAGCCTTGAACACATCCTCTAAATCAAGAGAGATACGAATTGCTCTCCATCCAAGGAAAGGATTGTCCTCCTTGTCAAATTCATAATACGGAAGAGACTTATCACCACCGATATCTAAAGTCCTAATAATAACCTCCTCTGGGCAAAGGGTTGCTGCTTCCTTATATACTTCAAATTGTTCTTCCTCAGTTGGAAAATGAGTATTCTCCATATAGAGGAATTCAGTTCTAAATAATCCGATACCTTTGATGCCTTTTTCAACAGCTCTTTTAACATCCTCGATATTACCTACATTGGCATATACCTTTACTGTCCTATTATCTAGGGTGGTAGCAGGAAGACCACTAAGAGCTTGAAGCTCTTCCTTCCGAGCCTTGTATTCTTTAGATAGCTCGGTATATTCATTAATTGTAGCTTCATCAGGGTTAATAATTATCTTACAAGAGTGGGAATCTAAGATTAGATAATCACCATGTTTTATTGTAGTCATCAATTCTTTAACACCGACCAAAGCTGGAAGCTCTAGATTTCTCGCAATAATAGACACATGGCTAGTTACGCCACCTAGTTCCGTAGCAAATCCCAGTACATAATCCAAATTAATGCTAGAAGTGTCAGAAGGGGACAAATCCTCAGCAACAAGAATAACTTCCTCATTGATATTCTCAAATCCACTAGTATTAACCCCTTTTAAAATACCCATCAGGCGATAGCCAATGTCTTTAACATCAGCACTTCTTTCCTTCATATATTCATCATCCATACTTTCAAATATAGCTGCCAACTCATTGATGGTATCTTCTAATGCTAATTGAACATTTCTGTTTTGAGATTTGATTTTATCTGTAACTCCATCATATAGAAATGGATCTCTTGCCATCTCTAGGTGAGCGGCGAATATTTCATTGTCCTTAGCTATTATTTCTAGTTGAGATACAGCTTTTTCAACAGCTGCTTCGAACTTGCCTATCTCCGATGCAACATCATCATTAGTTATGGAGTAAGTATCTGGCACAAGCAACTCCTTATTAACAACAAATGCTTTTCCCATAGCTAAACCTTTAGAGGCCGCTTTATCAACATTAATAGTTTTCATCTATACACCTCGTTTCGTAATTGTTGAATTTTGTTATAATTAATTATATCTGCTATATAGAATAAAGGCAATGTCAAGTTATTATTGAAATAATAGGAAATATAACTTATAGTAAAGGAAGAGAAAAGATAATAAAATGTTAACTCTAACTAAGAAAATAATTGTTGAAATGAGTTTGGACATAATAATAAATGTACTTATATTATAAAAAATGACATCTAAAATGAGAATATAGGAGGAGATATTATGCTTGAAATATTAAAAAGAGAAGTATTTGAGGCAAATATAGAATTAGTAGAAAAGGGTATGGTTATATATACCTGGGGTAATGTTAGTGGAATTGATCGGGAAAAGGGATTAGTAGTCATTAAACCAAGTGGTGTTGACTATGAAGGTATGAAGGCAGAGGATATGGTTGTAGTGGATCTTGATGGAAATGTAGTTGAAGGAAACTATAAACCTTCCTCCGATACTGCAACACATCTTGAATTATATAAGAAATATCCTGAGATAGGAGGAGTGGTTCATACACACTCCACATGGGCTGTTACATTTGCCCAGGCAGGTATGAGTATACCGGCTTTTGGTACTACCCATGCTGATTATTTCTACGGAGACATTCCTTGTACCAGGGAGTTAACTGAAGAAGAGATAAGTGAGAATTATGAATTAAATACGGGTAAGGTTATCCTTGAAACAATAGGTGACAATGACCCTATGGCCATACCTGGAATTGTGGTGAAAAATCATGGCCCATTTGCTTGGGGAAGAAGTGCAGCCGGTTCAGTTTATAATGCGGTAGTTATGGACAAAGTAGCGGAGATGGCTTATAAAACCATGACCCTTAATCCAAGAGCCCAAAGAGTATCCCAGTATCTACTGGACAAACACTACCTAAGAAAGCACGGAGCCAACGCATACTACGGGCAATCGCCAAGCTCTGAAGACAAATAAAGATTAAGTTAATTTTACAGATGATTATGACAAAGTTAGCTTGTACATATAAAAAAGACTAAGTTAATTTTCACAGATTATAAAGCAAGTAAGATGGAGCAATATTTCATTCGCAACACGTTCTCACTTGTTTTAAGTACGTAGTGGTACCTAAGAACACAAAATACGTGTTCTACGTACCAACGACTTAAAACAGTTGCTCATTAAAATATGTCCATCTTACTTGCTATTTTTCTATAGAAATTAATTTAGTCTATTTATCTGTGTATATAATTTTATTTTTGTCTATAACTGAGCCTTCTGTCCCTTGTCGGCTCTTTTTCTCATACGTACCTTTCTTGCATTAAGTTCCTTATCGTTATATATAAAGGTTTCGGCTTTTGGATCTAGGGCAGTGGCAAAGCATATGCTATCATCCTTATCCATGGAGATTGCCTTTACTCCACGGCCTGTTTTCTTAAGTTCAGGTACCATTGATAGGGGGAAGCCAAGGGAAGTACCCTTCTTGGTAAGTATAATAATCTTTAGCTCTCCAGCTAGGACATCACTGGCAGTCATTGGAGTAACACTGATTACCTCATCACCCTCAACTAGTTTAGAGGCGTTGACTTGTGATCTATTAGTTTCAAATTCTGCTCCAGAGACTTGTTTGATAAAACCATTCTTTGTTACGAAAAGCAATTGGGATTCAAATAATTCTTCAAAGGAAATGTATAGGACTACTTCATCCTTTTCTAGCTTACATAGGTTATGAATAAGAGTACCCTTATCCCTAATCTTAGCCCTTGGAATACTATCCGCCTTAATTTGATGGAGAATACCACTGGAGGTAAACACACAGAGCTTGTCCGTGTTTTTCATCATAATAGTATGAATGTATTCATTAAGATTATCCTCAGAGGCTCTCTGATATGTGGCAGTATCAATTGTTTTGGTGTAACCAAAGCGGTCAATCAGTACATAGATATCCTCTTCTTTGATTTCCTCTACATAAGCTTCAGCACTATCATTAGTCAGTTTGGTTCTACGGGGGATCTTGAATTCCTTCTTATATTCCTTAAGCTGAGCTTTAATTACTCCGAATAATTCTTTCTTATCCCCAAGGATTAATCTATATTTATCAATAGAAGAAGAAAGGTTACTATGTTCATCATGAAGCTTAAGAATTTCAAGTCCAATTAATTTGCTTAATTGCATGGATAGGATTGCATCAGCTTGTCTTTCGGTAAAATCTAGCTTGGAGGCTTCCTGTTGGGATTTTTTGCTCTTAAACTTAATCCCTTCGGTTACACCATTAATCAGGCATTCCTTAGCTTGCTTTATAGAGGAGCTTCCTCTTAGTATTTCTATTATTAAATCTATTACATCAGTTGCTTTAATTAAACCGTCTACGATCTCTTGACGCTTGATGGCCTTGTCTAGGAGATATTCATACTCTTTAGTATAAAGCTCAACCTGAAAATCAACAAACTCGCTAATCATGGATCTTAGATTAAATACTACTGGTTGTTGCTCTTTTATAGCTAAAAGGTTGACACTATAGGTATCCTCCATGGAGGTTTTCTTGTATAGACCATTAAGTAGGTTGTCTAGATCCCTATCTTTCTTCACTTCTATAACAATGCGAATTCCTTCTTTAGAGGATTCGTCCCTAACATCATGTATCTCTTCAAATACCTTATCCTTCATGAGAGTTGCAAGGCTCTCAACAAGCCTTGTCTTGTTGCCTGCCATTGTATAAGGTACTTCCGTTATAACTATATTCTTACGACCGTATTCACCATTCTCAATTATATGGCTTGCTCGAATTCTTATTCTACCTTCACCAGTATCATATATCTGATATAAATCATTTTGATTGACGATAAGTCCTCCGGTTGGGAAGTCCGGAGCAGGTATATAATTCATCAGCTTCTTTAAAGGGATTTCAGGATCATCTATATAAGCAATTACACCATCTATTACTTCACCTGGGTTATGAGGAGGAATATTAGTAGCCATACCAACTGCTATACCGGTTGTACCATTTATCAATAGATTAGGAGTCTTAGCAGGAAGTACAGCTGGTTCCTTTTCACTATTATCAAAGTTAGGGTTAAAGTCAACTAGCCCCTTCTCCAGATCGTTTAATAAAGTCATAGCACCAGGTGAAAGCCTTGCTTCTGTATATCGCATAGCAGCGGCTCTATCTCCGTCAATGGAACCAAAATTACCATGACCATCAACCAAAGGAACACTTAGATTGAATTCCTCTGCCATATGTACTAAGGCATCGTATATAGAGCTGTCACCGTGGGGGTGATATTTACCCATTGTATCACCGACGATACGGGCACTTTTTCTATGGGGCTTAGCTGGGTCAAGACCTAATTCCATCATAGAGAAGAGAATCCTACGTTGAACTGGTTTCAAACCATCCCTAACATCGGGCAAAGCCCTAGATATTATTACGCTCATAGCATAATCACGATAGCTATTTCTCATTTCCTCTGAAAAATCCAAATGTATGACTTTATCGGTATTATTTTTCATGTAAATATAACCTCCACCTGTGTTTTACATAGTTTTTTACTACACATCTAACTTCGCATATTTAGCTTCTTCGATAATAAATGTACGTCTAGGAGGTACATTACTACTCATCAAAGTTGTTGTTATTTCATCAGCCTCTACTGTATCATTAATTGTTATTTTAGCTAAGGTTCTGGTTTCTGGATCTAGGGTTGTCTCCCACAGCTGATGAGCATCCATCTCTCCAAGACCCTTATAACGTTGAATGTTGAGAATTTTATAATTCTGCTTCCGGAACTTTTCTAGTTCGAAGTCATTATATATATACTCAGACTTTTTCTTATTCTTTCCCTTACCTGGCATTTCGTATTCCACTCTATATAGGGGTGGCATTCCTCGATATATATTACCATTCATAATAAGCTCAGGCATAAATCTATAGAAGAAGGTAAGGAGTAAGGTACTAATATGGGCTCCGTCAACATCCGCATCTGTTAGGATAATTATCTTATCATAACGAAGCTTTGATATATCAAATTCATCACCAATACCGCAGCCAAAGGCGGCTATCATGGTTTTAATTTCATTATTTAAAAGTATTTTTTCCAAGGTAGCCTTCTCAACATTAAGAATCTTTCCTCTAAGAGGAAGAACTGCTTGGGTCTTACGATTTCTAGCGGTCTTTACAGTGCCTCCAGCAGAGTCACCCTCCACAATATAAAGCTCGCATTCTTCAGCCTTTCTTGAAGAACAAGAAGCCAATTTACTTCTTGTGTCTACATCATTTAGTTGCTTAAGGACAGCAGTTCTTGCCTTATCACTTGCCTTTCTTGCATTAAATGATTTCATGGAATTATCTAATATAGTTCGAAGAACCTCCACATTTTTATCAAACCATAGCTGAGCCTCTAATGAAAATACATCTTCAACAGCACTTTTAGCATCTGTGTTACCAAGCTTGGTCTTAGTCTGTCCCTCAAACTGTGGGTCAGGATGCTTGATGGATACTATGGATACAAGTCCATTACGAATATCTTTACCATCAAAGTTTTCATCCTTTTCCTTAAGGACATTTAACTCTCTTGCATATTGATTCATAACTCTAGTTAAGCCTGTCTTAAAACCAGTAACAAGAGTTCCTCCATCAACCACATTAATACGGTTACAATAGGAGTTAATCTGCTCAGAGTAGTTGTCCGTATATTGAAAAGCAATCTCTATCTCAATATCGCCACTTTTGCCTTCCAGATATATAGGCTCATCGTGTAAGGTGTTCATATCTCTAGTGAGATAGGATACAAAGCTTTTGATACCGTATTCCTCTATATATTCCTTTCTTATTCCCTCAATCTCATCATTAAATACTATCAGTAAATTCTTATTAAGAAATGCAATTTCTTTAAGCTTTTTTTGAAGAACATCAGATTTAAATTCCACAGTCTCAAAAATAGTGTCATCTGGGTAAAATGTTACCGTTGTTCCAGTATCAGATTTGTTGCATTTACCAACCACTGGTAGTAGACCATTGATTAGCTCTACTGTAGGATGACCTCCATCAGCATATTCATCTCTATAAATCTTACCGTCTCTTCTTATCTCAACAATCATCTTTTTAGAGAGGGCATTAACTACAGAAGCACCAACTCCGTGTAAACCGCCAGAAACTTTATATATAGAATTTCCAAACTTTCCTCCAGCATGAAGGGTAGTGTAAACAACTCGAACAGCAGGGATTTTCTTGGTTGGATGAAGATCGACTGGTATTCCCCGACCATAGTCTCTAATTTCAATTCCACCATCCTTTTTTAGAGTTATATCAATCTGAGAACAATGGCCCGCTAGATGCTCGTCAATGCCATTATCAAGAATTTCCCATATTAAGTGATGCAAGCCTCTTGGCCCCGTGCTTCCGATATACATACCAGGACGCTTTCTGACAGCTTCTAGACCTTCAAGGACAACAATTTGACTTCCATTATATTGATCCATATTAATACCAACGCCTTTCTTAGTAATCTGCAAACTTTCTACATGTAATTCTTTGATTTCATGTTAGGCAGTGTACAAAGTTGCGTGTGAAGATGCCTTTTTTCACACTAGCCCTTTTTAAATATTTGTAATAAGTAAACTCACTCTAGATGTAATATATGCTCTTTGAGCATAATCTCATTGAGAAGTAAATAATAAATAGAATAGTAATAATCATAAAAACAAACCATAATATATGAGATACTGTTAGTGATCTACAATTATGGGTATGAATATATATCTGTTATCTTTCTTTAATACTTCACTACGCCTTAGTGTAACATATTTCATTGAAAAATTCTAGTAATATTCCACTCATATGTTCGATTAAACCTATAGGATAATGGTCTCTCTGCTATATCATTATTTAATATTTGAATTTTATATCAAATGTTGTATAATAGATACTATTATTTTAGACGAATATAAATATTATACGAGGGATGATATAATAATGGATAAATTTAAATATGAAACCCATTTACATACATATGAAGCTAGTGCTTGTGCCAAATTAAGTGCCAAGGAACAGGTTAGAAGATATAAAGATGCAGGATATGCTGGAATTATTGTAACTGATCATTTTTTTAATGGTAATACCAATGTGCCTAGTCGTTTGCCATGGGAGAAGCGGATTAATCTTTTAGCCAAAGGTTACGAGAATGCTAAAGAAGAGGGAGATAGAATTGGGCTATCAGTCTTCTTCGGGTGGGAAGCTGGCTTTAATGGGACTGAATTCTTAATATACGGTCTTGATAAGCAATGGTTATTAGATCATCCAGACATAATGACCTGGAGTGTGAGGCAGCAGTATAAGAAGGTGAAAGAGGCAGGAGGAATGGTTATCCATGCCCATCCATTTAGAGAAAGATTCTATATTAAGGAAATACGATTATTCCCGGATGATGTTGATGGTGTAGAGGTCATTAATATTGGCAATGATAATAAAACATTTGATGATAGGGCAGAAGAGTACGCAAGAAAACACAATTTATTAATGTCAGCAGGTACTGATTCCCACGGTATCGAAATTAGACATAGCGGAGTAATCTTCGATCATAAATTAAAAGATATTAATGATTTTATTGATAGTATGAAAGCTAATAAGCAGCAACTGATTCGACCCTGATATATCCAAGGAGGCTAAGATGAAAAAACCATTTGTTACTAAAGAGCAGCTAGATGAGATAATTAAAGAATTTCCAACTCCCTTTCATATATATGATGAGAAAGGAATCAGAGAAAATGCTAGAAAGTTAAAGGAAGCTTTCTCATGGAATAAAGGGTTTAAAGAATATTTTGCAGTAAAAGCAAATCCTAATCCATATATTATATCTATCCTAAAAGAAGAAGGATGTGGAGTAGACTGCTCATCCTTGACGGAACTGATTTTAGCCCAAGCTTTAGGATATTCTGGTGAAGAAATAATGTTTTCCTCCAATGCAACTCCAGCTGAAGAGTTTATTAAGGCTGCTGAGCTTAAGGGAACTATAAACCTTGATGATTTTACCCACATAGAATTTTTAGATAAGCTGACAGGAATTCCAGAAACGATTAGTTGTAGATATAATCCAGGTGGAACATTTGAAATTGCCAATGGTATTATGGATAATCCAGGGGATGCAAAGTACGGTTTTACTAAGGTGCAGATGATTGAAGGCTTTAAACTCCTTAAGGAAAAAGGTGCTAAATATTTTGGAATCCATTCATTTCTTGCTAGTAATACCATTTCCAATGAATATTATCCTAACTTAGCTGGTATTCTATTTAATCTAGCAGTGGAACTAAGAGATAAAACAGGAGTTGAGATTAAGTTTATCAATCTTTCTGGAGGAATTGGTGTTCCTTATAAACCTGAGGAAAAAGCCAATGATATTATGGTTATTGGACAAGGAGTAAGAAAAGCTTTTGAAGAAATTCTTGTGCCAGCTGGTATGGGAGATATAGCCATATATACAGAGCTGGGCCGATATATGTTGGCTCCATATGGTCATCTAGTGTCAACAGCAATTCATGAAAAGCATATATATAAAGAGTATATAGGTCTTGATGCTTGTGCAGTTGATCTTATGAGGCCTGCCATGTATGGTTCATACCACCACATAACCGTTATGGGGAAAGAAGATGCCCCTAAAAATCATAAATATGATGTGACTGGTTCCTTGTGTGAAAACAATGATAAATTTGCCATTGATAGGATGTTACCTAAGATAGACATGGGAGATTTGATTGTAATCCATGATACCGGAGCTCATGGTTATGCCATGGGATATAACTATAATGGTAAGTTAAAATCCGCAGAGCTATTACTAAAAGAAGATAAAACGGTGAAGATGATTCGTAGAGCTGAGAGGCCAGAGGATTATTTTGCAACCTTGGATTTTAGCGAATATTTTAACGCCATAGATGATAAGATATAATGTGCACGATAAGCAGATTAGTCCATACTAGCTAGAGTCTTTCCCAAGCGTGCTTGGGGAAAGGCTGTAGATAGGATGGATAAGTGGAACGTGAACGAGAATGCGGAGCATTGGAGTTTCTAATCTGCTTAGTGTAATAATTAGTCCATACTAGCTAGAGTCTTTCCCAAGCGTGCTTGGGGAAAGGCTGTAGATAGGATGGATAAGTGTCCTTCTTAGAAATCAGGTTGGGTTGACAAGAATCTAGTCATAGTATATAATACTTTGAATGTATTGTATACATATGGAAAATCGCGATTCTATGTTGATTTTCGATCATGCTTAAGAAGGGACACAATAATTTTAATCATGTAAAAAAGCAATATGGAGGAAGGGTATTATTATGGTAGAGAAGAAAAATATATTAACTTACGAGGGGCTTCGTCAGTTAGAGGATGAGATTCACGACTTAAAGGTTAATAAAAGAAAAGAAGTAGCACAGAAAATCAAAGAAGCCAGAGAGCAAGGGGATCTATCTGAGAATGCAGAGTATGATGCTGCTAAAGACGAGCAACGGGATATTGAAGCTAGAATAGATGAAATCGACAAAATATTAAAAAATGCTGAAGTTGTTATTGAAGAAGATGTAGATGTTGATGTAATCAATATTGGTTGTAGAGTTATAATTTATGACATGGAATATGAAGAAGAATTAACATATAAAATCGTGGGATCAGCAGAAGCTAATAGCTTAAAAGGTAGAATATCCAATGAGTCACCCTTAGGTATGGCTCTACTTGGGAAACGTGAAAATGAAGAAGTTGATGTGGAGACCCATTCAGGTGTTATCCGCTATAAGATATTAGAGATACAAAAATACAGTTAAGATTAGTCAATACGAAGAGGTGAAAAAATGTCTGATGAAAGAATTCAAAGTGAACAGGAGATTAATGAGCTACTAAAGATTAAAAGGGATAAGCTTTTAAATCTTCAGGAAAGTGGTAAAGATCCTTTTCAAATAATGAAGTTTCATGTTACCCATCATTCTAAAGATATTATCAATAATTTTGAAGAGCTAGAAGGCAAAACTATATCCATTGCTGGCCGCATAATGACCAAAAGAGTTATGGGTAAGGCATCTTTTTGCAATGTTAGAGATATAAAAGGTGATATTCAGTCTTATGTCAGAAGAGATGAAATTGGTGAAGAATCATATGCTGATTTTAAGAAGTATGACATGGGAGATATTGTTGGTATAGAGGGAGAAGTGTTTAGAACTAATACAGGTGAGATCTCTATTAAAGCTAAGACAGTAACCCTTTTAACTAAGAGTCTTCAGATACTACCAGAGAAATATCATGGCTTAAAGGATACTGATACTAGATATCGCCAAAGATATGTGGACCTGATTGTAAACCCTGAGGTTAGGGATACATTTGTTAAGCGTTCTCAGATAATAAGAGAGATTAGAAATTATCTGGATTCTAAGGAATTTATGGAGGTTGAGACTCCGGTTCTTGTAACCAATGCTGGAGGTGCAGCAGCAAGACCATTTAACACCCATCATAATGCCCTTGATGAGGATCTACACTTAAGAATTTCCTTAGAGCTTTACTTAAAGAGACTTATTGTTGGTGGTCTTGAGAGGGTATATGAAATAGGAAGAGTATTCCGTAATGAAGGATTATCAGTACGTCATAATCCTGAATTTACCTTGCTTGAATTATATCAGGCATATACAGATTATGAAGGAATGATGGATTTAGTAGAAGATCTATTCCGTCAAGTGTCACAGAAGGTTCTTGGAACCACAACTATTACTTACGGTGATGTTGAGATAGACCTATCAAAGCCATTCGAAAGAATTAGTATGGTTGATGCAGTTAAGAAGTATGCTAATGTAGACTTTGATGCAGTTGCAGATGAGGCAGCAGCTAAAGCTTTGGCAGATCAACATCATATAGAATATGAAGATAGACATAAGAAGGGTGACATATTGAACTTGTTCTTTGAGACATATGTTGAGGAACATCTAGATCAGCCTACATTCATCACAAGTCATCCCATAGAGATATCACCTCTTGCTAAGAAGATACCTGGTAATCCAGATTATACTGAGAGATTTGAGCTTTTCATAACTAAGAGAGAGTTTGCCAATGCTTTCTCAGAGCTTAATGATCCACTAGATCAGAGAGAAAGATTCGAAGCTCAGGAAGCTCTTAGGGCAGCAGGAGATGAGGAAGCTAACCAACTTGATGAGGATTTCCTCAACGCACTTGAATACGGTATGCCTCCTACAGGTGGTATAGGAATTGGTATTGATAGATTTGTTATGCTATTGACTAACTCCAGCGCGATTAGGGATGTGTTATTGTTCCCGACGATGAAGACCATCGAGAAATAAAGTCAGTAAAATCAAGGGTTCCGAGGTTTTAGATAAGAGTTTGACCAAGTTTTGACCAAGAAAAAACATAGTCATTAACACGGGTCAACGCTTAGATAAAGAATGTTTTGGAGTTCAATTTAATAGAAAAACGCACTATTAGAGGACATTTTCTAAAGAAATTTAGAAGATGTCCTTTTTTGCGATATGGAAATTGGTCAAATAAACTCAAAAAATTGGTCAGATAATATTGACCCATAAATGAAGGAGAATTGTATGAATAATAAGATAGAAAAAAAGACTCCATTGAAGCTTGAGAAGAAAAAATTAAATCCTGATAAGTTTGTTAGGTATTCCGAGGGAGCGCAAATGTATCATATGAGTGTATCGAAATTTATGCAACTCGCAAAAGACGCGAAGGCTTGTTATAAATTAAATCAAATGGTCCTGGTTAGCCTGGAGGTATTGGATCAATACATTGAAACATTCAGAATTATTGATGATGACTTTTACAAGTAAGAGGTGATGAGGTGTTGAAAAAATTAAAACCATCTGT
>DUNS01000223.1 GCA_012839235.1 Clostridiales bacterium | reverse complement strand
GGAAGTGTTCTCATATCTCGCCACCTCCAATCAACTCATCCTTTAGTGCCGAAAGTAAATCCTGGTAGTTTACTATGTCCGAAGAAAGATGGATATTACGATCATATAGCAAAGATACTATTTTTTGAGATGGGGTTACGCCAGGTACCCTATTGCTCCTCTTGTTTAGTCTCTTAAACACTTCTTTTGTATCCCCTGACTCTATAAGCTTTCCCTTATCAAGTACCATTAACCGCTTACTATACTCACATAGGGCTTCGACGTTATGGGATACCATTATTACAGTTGTTCCAGATTGATTAATCTTGCTAATAAACTGCAAGAAGCTTTGTCTTCCATATGGGTCAAGACCTGCTATTGGCTCATCAAAGATTAGTATCCGTGGCTTTGTAGCTAAAACTCCTGCAATAGCCACACGACGCTTTTCTCCTCCAGAAAGTCCTAGGGGAGATTGCTTACTTACTTTCTCATATTCAAAACCCATTGTTTCTAAAGCCCATTGGACTCGATTGGCTACTGCCTCCTTACTTAAGCCACTATGTTTAAGGCCAAAGGCAACATCCTTTTCAACCGTTGTCTCAAAAAGCTGATATTCAGGATATTGAAAGACAAGCCCTATTTTTTCTCTTAAGGCATTTCTATCATAGTTTTTATCATTAATATCCTCTCCATCCAAGTAGATATGGCCACTTGTGGGAGACGTAAGTCCTGCAATCAACTGTATCAAGGTGGTTTTCCCACAGCCTGTATGCCCCATTATGCCTACAAAATCTCCATCTTCTATGGAAAATGATACATCATGGAGGGCATCTATTTCTTCCATGAAGTGCTGTCTATATGTATAATTTAGGTTTTCTATCTTAATTGACATATCTCTTCTACAAGCTCCTCATCAGTTAGTGGACAATTGCTTAATCGAATACCAGCCTCTAGCAAATCATAGTATATTCGAACCGTCATGGGGACCATCATACCAGCTTCATTCATGAGCTTGGTGTTTGTCAAAATCTCTTTTGGCTTTCCAGATGACAAAATCCTACCCTTATCCATCAATATAACCTTGTCTGCTGCCACTGCTTCCTCCACATAATGTGTAATTGCAATTATAGTTTTACCAGCCCTATGTAATCTGTCCATGATATTAATGACCTCTTGTCTTCCACTTGGGTCAAGCATGGCAGTAGCCTCATCAAAAATGATAATATCCGGATCAAGAGCTAAAACACCTGCCAGAGCAACCCTTTGCTTTTGGCCACCAGAAAGTGTATTAGTCTTACGCTTTTCATATCCTTTCATATCTACAAGCTCTAATGCAGAACTTACTTTGCCTTGGATTTCATTCCTTGGAACCTCATAATTCTCAAGTCCAAATGATATATCCTCATCCACAATTGATGAAACAAACTGATTATCAGGATTTTGAAAAACCATGCCACAGATACGGCGCAAGCGCCAAAGGTCCTTCTCATTTCTAACATCAATTTGAGCAACATTAAGTTCTCCATGCTGAAGTGCAAGGAGTCCATTAAAGTGCTTTACCAAAGTTGATTTACCAGAACCATTACATCCCAGTATTGTAACAAAATCTCCTTTTTCTATAGAAATATCTATATTCTTGAGAACAAAGGATGTTTCACTATAATCATATGAATAGCTTATGCTTTTACCATCAACAATCACTATGTTCCCTCCTTATAAAAAACCGCAAAGCTGAGACCTCCAACAGGAAGTCCAATCACCTTCGCGGTAATAATTTCAAAGCTCATTAAGACGTAACCTACAATAAATAGCTATCTTTAGAAAGCCAGTATTCCTTCGTGGAATGTATGAATTATACCAAGTTTCAATAGAAAAATCAATATTAATGTAGATTTCTCCTTGATCGATAAATCATGAGGAAAACTAATATTCCTGATATAGCAAAAAAGAATATATATGATTGAAGCATAGGTACATAATTATAGGATTTTCCAACCCAAACAGTATATATATCCTTATTCAAATATGTTGATGGAAGAAGATTAGATATGAATCTTACCCCTTTAGGTAACTTATCAATTGTAATTCCCATCATACCACTTAAAATCATCACCCCAAAGTAAAAAAGCATGGAAATCATATATGTCAACCCGAATTTCTTCACGAGATTTGCTATAGCATGTGCCAGTATGAATAAGGCTGCTGCAAAAACATATAAGCATATTAAGTAAATGATAACTCCAGATATAACAGGTCTAACAATATCAAGGGCATTAATTCCTACAATGAAATAAATTACAAAAGCAAAAGTCATATAGATAAATTCTGCTATTAAACGATTTATAATGGTATATTTTTCACTAAAACCAAACAGCTGCATTCTAAGAGGTATCCCTTTTTCTATATCCTGAGAGCAAGTACTCGAGTAGCCCATAAGAATAGTTGCTAGTGGTATAATTGCTCCAAAACCTAGGAATATGGAGGTAACAATTTCTCCAATATTGATGCCATCTGGGGCCTCACTTGCAACAGCTTTTGTTATAATAATCGACATTAGGATGGGGAAGCCAACTCCAAAAATATGAACAAATGGATTACCTGCTACATTTCTTAATTCATACTGTATCATTCTAAAAGAAACTTTATTTCTATTCATTGATAACACCTCCTGAAGCAAATTCTTTTTTAGCATTAATAAAGATCATTTCGATATCATTATTACTCCGCTTGTAATTGATATTATTCTTGATTAATAATGTTGTGATTTCTGCTTCAACCTCTTCTTCGTTACAAGGAAGAACAATTAAATTATTAGGTGCTGCTAGCTTTGGATATTTTCTAGTTAATAATTCATTCTTTTCGTTGTTATCAATTATTAAAATGGCACGACCACAATACTTTTTAAACAGCTCATCCTTATAACCATATGCAATTACATTCCCCTGATCAAGAATTAATAATTTATTGGCTAACTGCTCTAATTCTTCATAGTAATGTGAGATGACACATAGACTGGCTTCTTTATCTTTATACCAGGAAACTAATTTTTCAACCAGCTTTTGTCTAGTTTCAAAGTCTAATCCAGAAGAAACCTCGTCATAGAAAGTAAGGGGCGCCTCTTGCATCATGACTAATATGATGGTAAAACGTTGCTTTTGCCCACCCGAAAGAACCTTATACTTTTTATTAAGACAGGTCTCAAATTCAAAAAAAGATATAAGTTCTTGAAGCTTTGCATTTTTCTTAATCCTAGTTTGTAGAACTGCTTCCATAATGTGCTTTACTGCCATACTGTCGGTATATTCATTAAATTGCATATGTACCGCCATGTCAGCTGGAGTGATAGTACTGTCAATAGAGCCTGTATAGTTTACTATACCTAAAAGGCTTTTAATCAAGGTGGTTTTCCCTGCTCCATTGGAACCGATAACTCCTATACGATCTCCTTTTTCTATGGTGATAGGAGTAACAATATTAAGGGCAGTTGTTTTGCCATACTTAACATTCAAGTTATTAATTGTTAATAGCATCTTCTTCATCTCCTTTTCTTTACACAGTTATTCTAACAAACTGATATGAATCTAGTATGAAGATGGTGTGTAGATATGAATAAATGTGTTTACTAATCAGCCCTTGAAGTCACCTGAGAAGACCATCTTATTTATTGATAGGGTCAAACAGCACTCTAGTAAGTACTCCATCACTAGTATTATTAATCTGTACTGAAGCCCCTAGCACATTGGCATAGTAATTAACAATATATAATCCAAGGCCATGCCCCTTACCATTATGATTGCCACTTATAAATGGTTCAAATATATTAGTCATTAAATCTTCATCAATATGAGCATGGCTATTATGAATTTCAAATTGATTGGCTCTAGTTGTAATGGTAATAGTAGCTCCTTCTTTACTATGAACTATACAATTACTTATAAGATTATCAAAAATCTTAGCTAATATATTGGTATCAGTAGTTATCAAGCAATCTGAACAATAATCAGTTACTAGTTTATAGTTACCTTCAGCTAATGGAATCTTATAGTTTAATAGTTGATTAGCAATAAACATGTTCAGATCAAAGCTTTCAAGGCTTATGTTTTCTTCACTACGACTTAAGTAAAGAATATCCTCTACTATTTTGCTCATTGATAGAAGCTGTTTTTTTAATTCTGGCAAATATATATTGACATCTTTGTACTTACCAATCTGATTAATCATACCATCAACCAGCAAAAGGGCAGCCGCAACGGGAGTCTTTAATTGATGAGATGTTGAGCGCAAAAACACCTCTTGTCGTTTGTTTTTCATTTTTAATTCATTATTCTTATCTTCTAAGGATTTATAGTTATTGTATAGCTCCTCATATAAGCCGTTTAAGGTCTCAATAAGCATAGCAATCTCGTCATTACCTTTTACAGGTAGCCTTGCATTAGAAATAAGTCCACTGTACTTTACCCTTTCTGTATACTTTACTAATTTTATAATAGGATCAACAATACCATTAGAGTATAGGTAAGAAACTACTAAGGCGAATAATATAATAACAGCCAAAAGCATTGGTAGTGAATGAAGTACAATTGGTCTAACTTCATTCATCTGAGGAGTCATGGTTGGTAGATAACTGATAACTATCCTATCACTATTAAATGTAAGTCCAATATAATTAGTGTAGTGATTTTCACCATCTGCTACCCCCGCTTCAATCACTAAAGTATCCTTTGAAAGGTAGTGGATTTTAGTTGTTTCCTCCCATAGATATTCAGAAAAGGAAGTATTGGATTTAGTCCTTAATGTAAAGGGCAGCTCCTCTAACAAAGTTACTTGCTTTAGAAAAGCATCTTTCCATTCTAAGAGCTTCTCTTCAAATTCCTCTGCAATCACATCTTGGCTCAGCTTATTATCTGATTTCCTAAAGGAACCTATTAGAGACTTTCCATAGCTTTTTATATCCATAAAAAGTGCTCTCATCTCATCAGTATTTGGTGTAATAGTTGATTGAAATGTCTTACCTGTAACGACGAGCGAGTCATGAGATAAGGGGATATCAAGGGTCAAAGAACTAGGATTTTTTATATTAACATTGTCATATGAACCGTCTTTAAGGTAGCCCCTATGCTGTTCAATAATAGAGTTGTAGTTTTCATTATACATATAATCCACATATAAAGATGGAAGCATAAAAACAAAATATCCAATAACTAATATAGTTAGGATACCTGTTACAATGGCAGTATAAAGAAAGTTTTTATGTATGAGCTTCATTGGACATCCCCTCTTTATCAAATTGATAGCCGATGCCTATTACAGTCTTAATACAAGAAACCGGCAATTTCTTTCTAAGGTTTTTGATATGAGCGTCAATTATTCGATCATTGCCAATATAATCCTCATTATAAACTCGAAGTATTAATTGCTCTCGGTTGAACACTCGATTTGGCTCTTTATATAAAGTAAGCAATAACAAGTATTCACTTAATGTAAGGGATAAGGGTTCACTATTATAATAAGCCTGATAAGCTTCTTCTTCAAAAGTAAGACCAAATGAAGCTTGTGGCTTTAAGGAATTTTGCTTTGTACGACGTAAAATCGTCTCTATTCTTTTTAATAGTATAATAGGAGAAACAGGTTTGATCACGTAATCATCAGCATAACGATTAAAGGCATCCACCTGTGTCTTCTCATCTTCTAATGCCGTAAGCATAATGGTTGCAGTATGTGGATAGTGGTCTTTGATATGACTTAATACATCAAGTCCAGAAGCCCCTGGCACCATGATATCCAGTACGGCAATATCATAGGTATTATTGTCTAATAATAAAATAGCACTATCACCATTATCCGCCTCGGTTACATGATAATTAGAAATAATCATATATTCCTTTAAAACTTCTCGAATAGTTGGTTCATCTTCAAGGAATAGCACCCTGAATTGATCGTTTTTCATGGACCTTGCTTCCTTTCAAAAACATAAATTATTTTGATGATTGTGAAACCCTACAGATATAATAATTATGAAGTTTCGCAATTACCAAATTTTATACATTATAACATTCCCATATGAAGTTCAAATGAAGATAGTATGAAAAACACAATTATCCTATGGTGATAATTCTTCATTACTTCATAAAACACTTTATAAATTTGAGACCATTCTTTGCATCTGGATATCGTAATGGAAGATCAAAAAAAGTAGTTTGTTTAAGAATGCTCTTCTTATGAGAGAAGGTGTCAAAACTACCTTTCCCATGGTATGCTCCCATACCACTATTTCCTACACCACCAAAGGGTAGGTATGGAGATGCCAAATGATATATAGTATCGTTTATACACCCTCCCCCGAAGGAAATAAGCTTTAGAATTTTCTTTGTAACTACAGAACTTTCTGTAAATAAATATAAGGCCAATGGTTTAGTATAGTTATTTATCTCCTTAATAATATCTGAAAGATTGCTATAGTCCAGGATTGGAAGAATTGGCCCAAATATCTCATCTTCCATCACAGAATCATCCCACGTAATGTCAGTAAGTACTGTCGGTTCTATAACAAGCTTATGCTTATCAGTTTTTCCACCGACTAAAACTTTTCCATCTTTAATAAAAGTTGTTAAGCGATTGAAGTGTC
>DUNS01000222.1 GCA_012839235.1 Clostridiales bacterium | reverse complement strand
TTAAATACTCACCATACATTTCATTCTCACCTGTTGATGGGTTACGGGTAAATGCAACACCTGTACCAGATGTATCACCCATATTACCAAATACCATAGCTTGAACGTTAACTGCAGTACCCCAGCTTCCTGGAATATCATTCATTCTTCTATAGTAGATTGCACGAGGGTTATCCCATGAACGGAAAACAGCTGTGATAGATGCTATTAATTGCTCACGAGGATCCTGAGGGAAATCTGTTCCAACCTCTTTCTTATAAACTTCCTTGAAACCTTTAACAATTTCTTTTAAGTCATCTGCTGATAAATCTGTATCTAGAGTAATTCCCTTTTTCTCTTTAACAGCATCAAAAACCACGTCAAATTTTTCCTTGCTAACTTCCATTACAACGTCTGAAAACATCTGGATAAATCTACGATAGGAATCGTATGCAAATCTTGGATTGCCAGTTCTCTTAGCGAATCCTTCAACTGCAACATCAGTTAACCCTAGATTCAAAACTGTATCCATCATACCAGGCATAGAAGCTCTAGCACCAGAACGAACTGAAACCAATAAAGGATTCTCGTTGTCACCAAATTTCTTACCTTGTAGCTCCTCTAATTTACTAAGAGCATCAAAAACCTGAGTTTTTACTTCATCACTGATTTGCTTACCTTTATCGTAATAATCATTACAAGCTTCAGTAGTAACAGTAAAACCCTGTGGAATTGGAAGTCCTAAGTTAGTCATCTCTGCTAAGTTAGCACCCTTACCACCAAGAAGGTTCTTCATATCTGCATTACCTTCTTTAAACAAATAAACCCATTTTGCCATTTGTTCGTGTCCTCCTATATTTTAATCTTGGCTATACACTTGATATAGCATCATATATTGAGCGTCAAAAGTACTCCGCGAGCAAAATGACTTTTACAAATCATATGATTAATCAATCATTTTGCTAGCGCAATACTTTTATCACTCAACATTTGATACCATACCACAATTAGACATGAATAGTCTTTTTAGCCACCAGTAAGAATTATAACACATACCAAGTGAAGAAGAAAAGACCTTTCTTTCTAAAAATTGAACTTGTTTGAAAAATATGACATCAAATCTTCAATTTTAATTCTTTCCTGCTCCATTGTATCTCTATCACGGACAGTAACTGCCCCGTCATTCTCAGACTCAAAATCATAGGTAATACAGAAAGGTGTACCAATCTCATCCTGTCTGCGATAACGCTTACCAATGTTTCCTCTGTCATCATACTCACAATTATAATATTTACATAATTCCATATATATCTTCTCAGTAGGCTCAGCCAACTTCTTTGATAAAGGTAAAACACCAATCTTTACCGGAGCAATAGCTGGATGGAAATGAAGCACTGTTCGCACATCACCTTCTGCTATCTCTTCCTCATCATATGCAGAGCATAAAAATGCTAATGTTACACGATCTGCACCAAGAGAAGGCTCTACTACATAAGGAATATATTTTATCTTCTTCTCATCATCATAATAGCTCATATCCTCCTTAGAGGCATTTTGATGCTGGGTCAAATCATAATCTGTACGATCTGCTATTCCCCAAAGCTCACCCCATCCAAATGGGAATAAGAATTCGATATCTGTGGTTGCTTTACTATAGAAAGAAAGTTCAGCAGCATCATGATCTCTTACTCTAAGTTCTTCCTCTTTAAGTCCAAGGTTTCTAAGCCAATCCATACAGAATTTTTTCCAATACTCAAACCATTCTAAATCTGTATCTGGTTCACAGAAAAACTGTAGTTCCATCTGCTCGAACTCTCTTGTACGGAATGTAAAGTTACCTGGTGTAATTTCATTACGAAAGGCCTTACCTATCTGGCCAATTCCAAAAGGTATTTTCTTTCGAGAAGTTCTCTGTACATTCTTAAAATTAACAAATATGCCCTGGGCAGTCTCTGGTCTTAGGTATACAGCATTTTTTGAATCCTCGGTAACTCCTTGGAAAGTCTTAAACATCAAGTTAAATTGACGTATATCAGTATAGTTATGCTTACCACAGGTAGGACATACTATGTTGTTGTCATCAATATATTTTTTCATCTCTTCATGAGACCAGGAATCAACCGCGCTTTCCACAGTAATTCCTTTTTCCATGATATAATCTTCAATAATCTTGTCCGCACGAAAACGTTCATGACATTCCTTACAATCCATAAGTGGATCTGAAAAACCTTTCAAATGTCCTGACGCTTCCCATATCTGGGTATTCATTATAATCGCACTGTCCAAACCTACATTGTAGGGATTTTCCTGTACAAACTTCTGCCACCATGCTCTTTTAACATTGTTCTTAAGCTCAACTCCAAGATTACCATAATCCCATGAGTTGGCCAGACCACCGTATATCTCTGAACCAGGATATACAAATCCTCTAGCTTTAGCAAGGGCAACTATTTTTTCCATTGTCTTTTTCATTTCTCAAAATCCTCTCTCTTTAGCTATTGTAACTAGGGCTTGAAAACAATAACCTTTCTTCCCTCACTTACACCTTGTATTGTATTATTTGAAACATCCAGATTATCTGAGATGAATTGAACTTTACCATCAACAAGAACATTTGATGGCTCATCGATAACTAAGAATCGAAGGTTTTCATTCTGTAGAAGCTCAGATGTATTCTCCCCGGAGCCATTCTTTACATTAATAAGTGTGTCAGGCAAATCCATGGCAATATCACTTTTACCCCCATTAAAATAAGCACCTATCACCTTATTAAACTCTGCATAATGCTTCATACCAGTGTATGAAATTATCATAACCACATCCTCACCCTTCCGTTGCAACTCATTCAAAGTTACATTAGCTCCTCCGGAACTTAGGTTATAAGCATCAATCTCTGCAGTTACAAATTCATTAAGTTCATTAAGATTATAATAGTTCTTGTCAAATCCTTCAACTGTTGCTGCTTGAATTTCACCATTTTTCTTTGCAAGTATTGTATCAGCATCTATAGCATCAGCAGTTAGTATTAATTCCTCTTTTGAACAACTAGTCATCATAACTAATCCTAGAACAAGAATTACACATAAAAAAAATCTCTTCATATAAGATCAACCTCCAAAAGTATTGGGTTCATATCATTTTAACCTTAATATAGGATAATTTCAACACAAAAATCAAAATCTTCCTTTTCCATTAGGAATAAGCATCTCAAGAGTTTTAAACTCATGGTCAATATGACTTTTCATATATTCCTTGACTATTCTGGTTAGCTCATTTAACACTTTATTGCTGACCCGAAATGTGTAAAGCTTCTCAACATCCTTAGATATTATGTATTGTAAAGTAAAGAGAGTTGAGGTATCAAGAACCATTGCCTGCTTATCATGAAAATAGCAGCTTTCACATAGTATTCCACCACTCTTTGAAGAAAACTTGTATCTAGAGTTTCTTTGAATATTTTCTTTATCCTCATCCTTATCAGATCTACCTTCGCATTTTACACAGTAAAAAACTTGTGGTGCAATACCCATTAAAGCTATCATTTTAAATTCAAAAATCGCTCTAATTAGGGGCATTTCAATTGTTTTTTTTATCAAAGCACGAAGGGATTGATATAAAAGCTTTAAAACTTCTGTTTCATCCCCATGTTCCTTGGTTATGTAATCTGCAAACTCACAAAAATACAAGCCATGACATAGCCCTTCATAATCACTTCTAAGTTCAGGAAAATAATTAGATATATCTGCTGAGGTAATACTATAAGAATTCCTTCCTACATACAAAGTAAACTCACCGAAGGAAAATGGTTCACTACATGCTAATAAGGCGCTGTTTTGTCTACGAGCGCCTTTAGCAAATGCCGATATCTTACCCAGTTCCTTCGTTAATATAACCAATCTTTTATCATATTCACCAACTGGTATGGCCGACAGAACCATTCCCGTTACCGTAGTCGATGCCGGCATGAATATCACCTTCTTTATCCTCGCATATCCCTAGGTATAATGCACTTGTTTCATTAGAGCACATATCTTTAGTGCATGCGATATAATCTAAGTAATCGTTAATGCTCCCAGTACGAACAAACTTCTTCCATACATCATAATTCTTCATAAATGAGCCCCCTTAACCATGATTTTATGTCCTTATAATTTGCAGTTGCAAAATAATTACTGCTATATCATTAGGTTTCCCATTTATTATTTTTCTAAACTGGTTAGATTATCCGATTTAATATTTTTTTACCTTCATTCAAACTTACTAGAATCCAAACCGTAATTTTTAATCATGAAATCACTATTTCTCCAGTCCTTCTTTGTCTTAACCCAAAGCTTAAGATTAACATGGCAATCTAAAAGATTTTCAATCTCCCTTCTTGCCTGAGTTCCAATCTTTTTTAGCATAGCTCCACCCTTGCCAATGATGATACCCTTATGAGAATCCCTCTCACAGATTATTGTGGCATCAATATCCATAAGACCATCTCTGCTATCCTCCCGTTCTTTCATGCGATCGATAACAACGGCAATTCCATGGGGAATTTCTTCACTAAGAAGTCTTAAGGCCTTCTCCCTGATTAACTCTGCAACTATCTGCCTTTCAGGCTGGTCAGTAATAGTATCCTCGTCATAATACATAGGTCCTTCGGGCATATACCTGTATATAATATCAATTAGAGTATCTGTGTTCTCTCCTTTTATGGCTGAAACAGGTACAATCTCTTTAAAATCACACAGATCTTTATAAGCAGCAATAAAAGTCAGTATCTCCTCCTTCTTTACTGTATCGATTTTATTAATTATAAGAATAACAGGAGTTTTAATTTTATTAAGCTTTTCAACAATATCCCGTTCCCCTGCACCAATAAAAGTACTAGGTTCCACAAGCCAAAGGATTAAATCCACTTCATTCATGGTTCTTACAGCCATACTGACCATATGCTCCCCTAATCTATTCTTTGCCTTGTGAATTCCCGGAGTATCAAGAAATATAATCTGACCTCTATCATCAGTATAAACAGTCTGTATCCTATTCCTTGTGGTCTGTGGTTTATTGGAGGTAATCGCAATTTTCTGCCCTATAAGGTGATTCATCAGAGTAGATTTACCAACGTTAGGTCTGCCAATCAAGGTGACAAATCCCGATTTGAAATTCTCATTATTCATACTTTTATTTATCCTTATTAACCTTTCCCTATTAAAATCTTACTTAGTTCCTAACTAAGCTTGTAACAGTATCAAACAGCTCCTTGTTTTCATCAATCCTAGTTTCATTACCAATAACACATATATTGCCTCCATCAAGAACTGACTTAACAAGCCTATGAAGTCCTCTTATATCCTCTTCTGTAACACTTAGGACTTCTTTTCTCTCCCTTTGTAAGTCCTCTTCGGTCACTCCTGAAAACAGCATTCCCAGAGACCTTCTACCCTTTCCTTGAGGAGTTAGAGGTGCATCTAGGGAGCTAAAGGTTCCTATAATATATTTGGTAATATCTCTTTCATCAGCTGTAAAATTCTTAATATAATCAACTACATTTTCATATACCTGGTTGGTTGTAGCTAGGTTTGGATCCCGGTATGAGGTAAAGTATGCATCCCCATCAACTCCTGAGAAGCCACACATAGCACCATAAGCCCCACCTTTAACCCTAACATTATTCCATAGGTAATCATAACTAAGAATAGTTTTTAAAACACGAAGGTAGCCAGTATAATCATAGCCAGCCTTCATAAAGTTTCCTGTTCTTGCTACATACTGAACCTGCATAGCGGCTTTAAATCCTTCATTCAGTCGCTCCGGTTCCAATTTGACATTGTCATAGATATCAAATAGTTTACTATCGGGTTCTACTACGAAGTCGCTTAAGAATGTAGAAAAACTATCTTTAAATAAGGAAAGTCCTTCATCGTCTGCTGTAATGCTGACAAGCATTTTATTCTTAGCAAAGATCATCTGCAATAATCGCTGTAAATTTTTAATTGTGGACTCAGACCTTCCATCAAAGCCAGAAGATAAATCCTCTATAAAACGATAAAAGGATATACCTGCTGTTTTATCTTTAAATAGTCCATGAACTGAATAGTAAGACATTCCACGATCCACAGCCACGGTATGACCGTTGGAGCTAAAGTACATCTGCATCTTAGATTTCATTTCATCGATTATTTCCTTTAATCTCTTTGGATTATTAAGAACTGTGTTAAATAGCATTTCCTTAATTAGTCTAAATGCTTCCGGTATGCTCTTATATAGAACCTTAGTACCGAATTCAAATACAGGTAAGTATTTATCTGTATCACCCTTTTCGGAGAAACTCCTTACATTGGTCCCAATTCCACCGGTATGAATGTTAATCTCATTGGATAATTCAAGATAGCTATAATTCTTCGTATCCATATATCCCAAAACCATTCCCAAAAGGGAGGTATAAGGCAATAATTCCTGAGGAATATCCTTTATGTCAAATAATATCCTTATATATGCAATCCCATTGGTATATAAATTATGGTGTACTGTCTTTATTCCATCAACAAGGAGTTCTTCATTATATAAAGGTTGAATATCAGGACTAATATCCTCTCTACTAAGGAGAGGAATTTTCTCCACTTCCTCCTTAGTTGAAGGCATTTCTTGATACTCCTTCAAATGTTTGGTTTCTTCCACTAAAGCATCAATCTCTTCCTTGGATAGACTAACCTTGTAAGCTTCAAGCTTCTGTTTTAGCAGCTCTTCCTTCTCCCCATTTAATCCCTTCTTAGGCTTTAATATAACCAATGAAGAATGGGTATTATCTAGTAGGTACTTTTGAATCATAGTCTCGTAGTAGCCAGTACCAATCTGTTCCCTTAAGAAGCTATATCCTTCATTATCACTAAGATGTATGAATGCTTTGTCATCATCATACAGCCAGCTACGCATAATACGTAGACCATACATCAACCCCTTAGGGAAACGTCCATAGTCAGCTTCTCGGTATCTAAACTCGTAGAAATTGATTGCAGCAAGAAGAGATTTCTCATCAATCCCTTCCTTAACTAATTTAGCTAGGGTTTCATTAATGATATTAAGAAATTGCTCCTTCTTATCTTCATCAGAGTTTTTGGCAGTTATGACAAACATAGGCTGTAGAATCTCATCCTCATAATAGCCAAGAATATCCTTACCGATTCCAGCATCAATTAGAGCCTGCTTAACTGGAGCCCCTGGAGCATCCAAAAGCACATAGCTTAATATCTGGAAGGTTAAACTAAGCTTCTTATCCATAGTATTGCCAATAACATAGTTCTTACTAAGATAAGTATTCTCCTTCTCTTTCTCTTCATTACCAAGAGAATAAAACTCAGTAATCTCACGGACACTATTAAATTCTTCCTGTAGCAAAATATCAGAATCCACCTCTAGATAGTCAAACTTACTAAGGTATTCTTCATCCATCCAATTAAGCCTTTCCTCAAAATTCATATCCCCATAAAGGTAGATATAGCTATTGGAAGGGTGATAATAGGTTCTGTGAAAATCAAGAAACTCCTGATATGACAGTTCAGGAATAAATTCAGGATCTCCACCGGATTCAACTCCATAGGCAGTATCAGGAAATAGAGAGTTTTGATTAAGTCTATTAAGCTGGGATTCAGGTGAAGAGAAAGCGCCCTTCATCTCATTATAAACTACACCATTATAGGTTAGCTGTCCATCTGCATCGCTAATATTATAGTGCCATCCCTCTTGCTGAAATATCTCTTTTCTTTCATATATATTAGGATAGAAAACTGCATCCATATATACGTGCATTAGATTTTTAAAATCCTGATCATTCATACTAGCAATTGGGTAAATGGTCTTATCAGGGTAAGTCATTGCATTTAAAAATGTATTAAGAGATCCCTTTGCCAGCTCGATAAATGGATCCTTGGCAGGGAAATTCTTAGAGCCACAAAGAACAGAATGCTCAATAATATGGGCAACTCCAGTGCTGTTAGCTGGAGGAGTTCTAAAACCTATTGAAAATACTTTGTTGTCATCATCATTGTCAATCAAGGCAATTCTTGCACCAGTTTTTTTATGAACTAAAATTGTTCCTAAACCATTTAAATCAGTCAAGTTTTCCTCAGCTAAAAGCTCATATGAGGAAGGAATCTGAAATTTCATATTATACACCTTTCCTTTCATCCCTGTGAATGAAGTTTGGCCCAAGGGCACAAACTTCATCTATTATATACTGAATATATTTAAAGTATTATTATCTTAAGTATGCTATTTATAAGTTAATGCTTATTCATAATAACATAAAATAAAAGCTTTGTCATTTATTACATTGGTAATATAATGAAAAAAAATAGGCGAATGTTGGATTGACTTTTTTGACAATTTATGATAGATTATGCTTATCATTACACAATTTGGTAATGTAATAATCTAATATTTTTAGGAGGCTTTTTTCATGAAGACGGGTACAGTAAAATGGTTTAATGCTAACAAAGGATTTGGCTTTATCTCTGACGAAGAAGGAAATGATGTATTTGTGCACTTTTCCGCTCTATTAATGGATGGATTTAAGGTTCTTGAAGAGGGCGAGAAGGTTGAGTTCGAAGTTGTAGAAGGTGAGAAGGGACCTCAGGCCGCCAACGTATCAAAATTATAATCACAATGACTAAGAATTAATTATATGTTTTATATATATGTTTATAGTTATTGTAGGGTGGAACAGAAAAAGGATTGTTATTTCTCTTATCAGCTGATATGAGAAATAACAATCCTTTTACATTATAATAATTTATTAGTTAAATCTTCCCTAGTATGTAGCTTAATATCAGAATAAGAATTCCTCCTAATATAAAAGTTACATTTGCAAAGACAAACTCAGTAACATTATTCTTGAAAAATTCTTTATGATAGGGTCTATTCTCCCTCTCCTGCCTGGTGATTTCATTATCTATATAGGAATGTATAGAGTGGTCCTGTCTTCCCGTTCCACTGATACTAATGCCTGATGGATTACCTTTCATTGAAGTTAAAACTCCAATAAGCATTAATATAAACCCTTCATAGGTTAATATGTCCGCAAGTTCTTTGTTATAGTTCTTAGATATGAGAAGAGCTATTACAAATCCTAGAATAAGATATATAACAGAAAATATTATTAACTTTAGAATCTTCTTTATTAATACTCTAATGTTATCTTTATAATCTCTTTCCATATATACTCCTCCATTCATCACTGGACAGCTGTTTCTTATTTAAAAGTATCATTGTTATATATGGATGTCAATTACCAAGTTAAAATTTCCCAGTTCCTTATTATTCATTATTAAGCTTTGCTACCATTTCCAAAAACATAATTCCTAATTCCAAAATCCCTGGATTAAAAGTTGGTCCAATAGTTCAGCAAATAAAGTATTTGCCCAAGCAAACCAAGGCCTTGTAAATTCCTTGGGATTATTTGGATCAAATGATTCATGCATATAATTACAATCCCCATGGGTATCCCCTATCATCTTCAAGCATTCCAGTATCTCTTCACGATTATTGGAGGTTAATGCCTGCATTGTCAAAGCGATATGCCAGATATAACCCTCTGGTGTATGGGGACTACCAATACCTGATGCATATTTACCTTTATAATAGTAAGGATTATCCTCTGAAAGAATGAATCTACGGGTATTTTGATAAATCTCATCGTCTTCTGCTTTATATCCCAGATAGGGAATTGCCAGTAAACTTGGTGAATTGGCATCATCCATCAGGTTATAATTACCCATTCCATCAGTTTCGTAAGCATAGATCTTTCCATACTTTTCATGATATGTAATACCATACTTCTCTATTCCTACCTTAATCTCTGAAGCTAGTTTATGACAAGCTTCTGCTATTTCTTCGTTTTTATAGATTTCTCTACAGATTTCCTCCCCATAGGTAAGGGCAGTAACTGCCATCATATTAGACGGGATAAGGTATCCATAGATGCATCGATCATCCGATGGGCGGAAACCAGACCAGGTCATACCAGTATAGGCTACAGGGTTTCCTTTCCCTTCCTTAGGCAAGGTATCTGTCTCTGCACAGTTAAATCTTTGAAAACTATAATCTGAGCTTTCGTGGTTTTGTTCTATTGTAAATACTTCTATTATATTTTTAAGCATATCTAAATATTGCTCGTCAAAGATATCTCTTTCACCGGTTTCCTTCCAGAATTGGTGGGATAGATAAAGGGGAGCACATAAAGAATCCACCTCATACTTTCTCTCCCAAACTGCATCGTTTTGTTTTGTCTCATCTTTATGCCCTTGTCCGTTGGCACTTTCATTGAAGGCATTGGCATATGGGTCAATGCAAACCATTTCTGCTTGCTTACTGATAACCCCTTTAATAATATTAGATAGCTGCGCATCCTTGCTTGCATACTTAATATAAGGTCTTACCTGTGCTGCAGAATCACGTAGCCACATGGCAGGTATATCACCAGTAATTACAAACATACTGCCATCATTCAACACCTTTACTGTTGTCTCAATGGTATTTAAGAAACACTGCTTCACCAAAGGTGCTAGATCTGGATATACTTTATTATAAGCCTCTTCTAACTCTGATCCTCTCTTTAGTAATATATTCGGGATTTTATCAAGTATTTTCTGCATATTTTTCTCTTCCTTCTCTTTTTAGTTATAATAAGCTAAACCTAGTATGTTATATCGAATTATATAATGGCGTACTTGATATGTCAATGCAATAATGTTATATGTTTTATTACATTTCAAAAGCCCATTTACAGCTACTAAACTGCATATGGGCTTTATATTAATATATTTTGTAATTACTATATTTATTTTGTTATAACTAGTATGTTAATTCATTTGCTAATACAATTTTATGAGGAACTAATATAGTTTCAACGGAACTGTCACCTTTTATCTTATCTAATAACAAAGCAACACTCTTTGCTCCAATTCCTTCTTCGTCCTGCTTAACATGAGTAAACATTACCTCATTAATGATATTTCCTATCCCGTCAAAGCAGACAATCGGTAGTTTTTCCTCCAACTTTAGCTCTCGTAAAACTTTGTAGACAATCCTTGCAATATCATATTCCAAAGCAAAAAAGGCTTGGATCTGATCATTGGCTTGGATAAAATCTCTTACTCGGACAATATCTTCCTTCACAACCTGCTCCGAACTGTAGCTAGGAAGAGTCGACTTTAAATTAGTAATCCAAGAGGAAGAAGTCGTAATCAATCCATGTTCTAAGTGGCTATCAATAAAACCTGCTTTTCTGTCCGAAATAGTAGATGTATCCATAAGCATATGGGATACAAGGCAAACATTGTCAAATCCCTTGTCCAATAGTAGATCTGTCAAATCCTTTGCTGCTAGATGGTTATCCGTTCCCACATAGGAAACAGGAATCCCTTTCATTCTTCGGTCTATAGATACTATTGGGAATTTCTCAATAGCATATTTCAGAATCGTCGAGTTATAATTCTCGTCATGTACGCACATTATTATAATGCCTGAAACTCCTAACTCCATAAGTTCATTAATTGCTTTGGTTTCTTCTTCCTTGTTACCATAAGACAGCCTAAGGACAAAATTCAAATCGTGCTTTCTGCACTCCTGTACGATGCCATGTAATATCTCAGAGCCAAAGCTGGCACCAAATCCGTCCATTACGACACCAATAAGGGCCCCTTCTCTTCCTTCAGTAACGACATCTTTAAAACCTTGTATGTCTGCATTCATAACAAAAGAACCTTTTCCAGGTATACGATTAATAATTCCTCGCTCTGCTAATTTATCTAAGGCTTTTTTACTGGTAATTCTGCTAACACTATATTTTTCAGAAAGTTCCTTTTCCGTAGGAACTCGCATCCCAACAGTATAAATACCATTTTTTATATCTGCCAGAAGATCATTATTAATTTTCTCATACAATGTTTGTTTTTTCATGAAATAACGTCCTTTTGTCCAATATTATCTATAAGTTCAATTCTCATCCATATACAAGTGTATTAAATGATATAACTTTATATATCATATCACTGGCAATTAACCATGTCAACTTTAATTACCAGCAGTTTCCATGACCATCCACATAATTTCATCAGAGAGGGCCTATTTCCTTCTTAAAAGAAAAACATGTGGAAATCGTGAGAAATTTAGTATATTATTAAGGTTGACTTTAGTAAGGTCAAGATTTCTTGACATTAACAATATCCATACGGAGGAAAAGTAATGAACCATAAATCAAAGCAGATTAGTAGCAGCTTGCTCTTAGCACTTACTGCCCTAATCTGGGGAGCATCATTTGTAGCTCAAAGTGTAGGAATGGACCATGTTGGTCCCTTCACCTTTAATTCAGTTAGATCAATACTGGGAGGAACAGTTCTTCTTCCAGTTATTATATTTCAAAGCAAGAAAAACAAGGTACAGTCCTCTTCTAAAGAAGATGAAAGGAAAGCTAGAAAGTCACTACTTATAGGGGGATTAAGCTGTGGAATAGCATTGGCTATCTCCAGCTCCATACAGCAGATAGGAATCTCCTATACGACTGTAGGTAAGGCTGGTTTTATAACAGCTCTATATATTGTTATTGTTCCGATTATGGGATTGTTTTTAAAGAAGAAAGTCCATGTTATCATATGGCTTAGTGTAGTACTTGCCACAATTGGATTATATCTTATATCAATAACAGAGGGACTTACAATTGGAAGAGGTGATTTTTTAATTTTACTGTGCGCTTTAGGCTTTTCAGTTCATATTTTGATAATTGATCATTATTCACCAAGGGTTGATGTTGTTAAGCTCTCTTGTATCCAGTTCTTTGTGGCCGGAATCCTTTGTGGTATTCCTATGTTCGCAGTGGAAAGCCCGGATATTACCAGTATACTAGATGCTGCTGCCCCAATCATGTATTCAGGCATAATGTCAAGTGGTGTAGGCTACACCTTACAGATGGTAGGCCAAAAGCATGTTAAGCCAGTTTTAGCTTCCCTAATCCTAAGCATGGAGGCAGTATTCGCGGCTCTTAGTGGCTGGCTAATACTTGGAGAGACCCTTTCAGCCAGAGAGCTTCTTGGATGTGCCTTTGTATTTGTAGCTATTCTTCTAGCTCAGATACCAGATTATATTAAGGTAGGTAAGCAAATTCTTGCTAAAACAGACTTATATTAGATTTAACCTAGATAGATTTCATTATTCAAAAGTATTACTAGCCAAGACCCCAGCTCCAACCAAACCAGCGTCATCTCCTATTTGTGCCAATCGAATATCTACTGCTATAGTTTCAATAACTCTTAGCTTTACCTCCCGAATAATATCGCCTAACCATTTTATGTTATTTAAGATTACTGATCCACCTAATACTATTACATGAGGATCAACTACTGTAATAATATTAGCAATAGCTTTAGATACATTTATAGTCCATTGGTATAAAATCTCCTTACACAATTCATCCCCATCCGCCACAAGATCAAAAACCTCTTTAGTGTTTATCCTACGGCCTAAGCTTTTACTAGCTATTCTTGCGATGTTATTACCACTACATTGTCCTTCCAATCCTCCTGGATTTAGGCCAGAATGGCTATAACTATCTTCATTAATTATCATATTACATATTTCACCTGCATTGTTATAAGCCCCATTTACAATCTCACCCTTATAGATAAATCCTCCACCCACACCAGTTGAAAGGGTGATATAATATACACTTTCAACATCAGAAGCTGAGCCAACTCTTGCCTCACAATAACCAGCAATATTTGCATCATTATTCACAACAACAGGTAATTCAAGCTGTTTCTGGAAGTATTTCTTAAGCTCGAAGCCTTCCCAACCAGGGAGATTTGGAGGATTAAGAATAATTCCATTTTTAATGTCTAGAGGGCCTGGACAAGCAACTCCAACTCCTTTAATATCATAAGCATTCCACTTTTCTTTTATAATAGATATAAGCATATCGATGTTTTCTTTAGCTCCATGTTTCACCTTATTATCTATTTTAAATTTATCTATTATATTGTAGCTTTTGTCTAAAACAGCTGCTCTTAAATTCGTTCCACCGATGTCAATTCCTATGTAATATTTCAATTGTATTTCCTCCACTACTACAACATTAATATTTTATAGCCTTAGTTATTTGATAAGTATCAAGCAGATCTATTTCATTTATCTCTTTGCCATTCTCATAATCAAAGATACATTTTAAAGCCACCTGACCAAAAAGATTATGTCTTTGAGAAATTAATATATCCACAATGCCAGACTTTACTGCGTTTAGATTATACTCAGTATTATCAAACCCTACCAGTTTAATATCTCTAGAATCAGCTGATTTTTTCAGTAACTGGGCAACCTTTACGAAATGCAAATCCAATCCTGCTATTACCTTAACATCAGGATATTTAGTCAGAGCTTCCTCTAAGTAATGAAGCCTATTTGTTACATCACCATTATTGATATCAATATCAATAATATTAATATCAGAGTTTTCTCGTAAATACTCTTCTATAGCTTTTATTCTTGTAGCAGCAATAGCACTTTCTCGAACAGTGCTTAAGATAACATCACCGGTTCCCTTGGCCAACTTAATAATTGCTTTGGCAACACTTATACCAGCCTTATTATTATCTGTTCCTATATAAGCCAATCTTTGACTAGCTTTTACATCACCATCAATACATATGGTTTTTATACCTGTTTCATTTAGCTCATCTATCAAGGGGGCAACTAGCTTTGGCTCCCAAGGATGAATAATCAAATAATCAATTCCTCCGTCGCTTTCCACTAACTGTTGTACAAGTTCTATTTGTTCCTCTGGCTTACTATGTAAATAGTCCTCAAAATATCTAATGATAAGCTCATACCCATATTTTTTAGCAGTATCCTTAGCTATTTTAATCATGCTAACCATATAAGGATCTTGCTCTGGTAAAATAGTTACAAAGCCAACTTTTTTCTTAACAACTTTTTCACTCTCTACCTTGTAATTAACAATATCTTCTTGAACACTAACCACTTTATCCATTAGTATTTTAGATATATCTGATAAAACAACCATAGAGTTTTTCTGAACCATACTTAATTCCACCGCTTCTCCTGTGGAAGCTTCTGTTTCTTGAGAAACAGCCGCTATATTTGTAATATCATCTGTTATAGAATTCTTTAGTTGCTCTAACTCCACCATTCTATCTTTAACAAGGAGATATTGCTCAGAAAACTCACTAATAGAGTTATCAATATTATTAAATGATCTATCTACTAGCCCAACAGAATCCAATTGTAATTTCAGTTTATCTTCAGCTGATTCAATAATCGTTTCAGTTGTAGATATCTCCGAATTAATATCATTAATGATATTCTTTATATCAAGTGCCGATCTTGAACTTTGATCAGCCAATTTCCTTACTTCATCAGCTACAACAGCAAACCCTCTGCCGGCTGCCCCAGCTCTAGCGGCTTCTATAGAAGCGTTTAGTGCAAGTAAATTCGATTGATTCGCTAACTCATTGATAACCAATACTATTTTATTAATATCATTAGCTTTAGTGTTAAGGGTTTGGATGCTTTCTGATACATTCATAAAGGCTTCTCTAGTTTCCTCACTCTTAGTGATTGTATCCTTTAGGTTATTCATACCTACAGAGCTTGAGCTCTCCAATATGTGAATTCCCTCCTCGATGACTTTCATAGCCTTATTAACCTCATCAAATTTACGGGATAAACCCTCAACTGAAATTAAGCAGCTTTCTGCCTGACTGGCCTGTTCATGCGCGCCCATTTCTATAGCATTATTTAAATGTGTCATAGTTTTAGAGAGTTCTTCAGTTTCATTAGCAGTTTCTATTACAGATTCACTCATAGCTGCTATTTCAGATATATAACCTTTAATCAAACTAGCAAGCTTTGAAAATTCGTTTAATATGTACTTTTGAGTATCATTTAACCTATCCTTATTGTCTAGGCTATCATCATAATATAAATCACCTGATTTTATTTTCTTAACAAGGATATCATCCTTATTTATCTTAATACCTTTCTTCCACATATTATTTCCTCCTAGGGTATAGTAATTATCAAGGATATTGCGATACTTAAAAAATGATTATCCCTTACTGATTTAAGTATGGGATAATCATTCTCATATTACTTCTACATTTCTAAAAATATTTATAAGATTATCCTAGGATACTCTCCATCCTACTCATCATGTCTGATAGATCCTTCTCTGTCATCTTGCCTGTATTGATTAAATATGCATAATCATATAGATTAGGTAGATACTGCAGGTGAAGAAGCTCTTTAGCAAATCCATGGGCAGCAATTTCAGAGCAACGTTTGATATGTGCTAGCCTTTGAAAACCAAAGATTTTCATTATCACCACAGAATCTAATTGATCAGAAACAAAATTATTAGATTTATATTCTAGAAAATGAAAAAACTCATGTGCAAGGTGAATATTAAGGGCTAAATCATAGGAAATAGGCGCAGATCCATATATCTGACTGTTATTGGCCAGACTTTCAATAGATGATGAGTATAACTCAACCTTAGATTCGTCCTTCCCTAAAACCACTTGACCTCTAAGCATAACACCAAAGCTGCCCTTACTCTCCTTGCGATATTCAATTTGAATATTATTACTATGATATAATTTCTTTATATCCATACCTGTATATTCTTTGGCAGCAGCTCTACCTGCTGCCAAAGATGAGTCTACATAATATGAGATTTTACCTTCAGGAATTTTATCATATAGTAAATCATTGGATAGCTCACATAATGCCAATATCCGATCATTGACCATTACAATAACCTTGCCTTTCATCACACTAAGCATTACTTATAAGCAATTGCTATAATCTCTTCCTCAGGTTCCATATTCTCTGTTTCTATATCTAGAATAGAATAAAGTTGGCCTGCTGTCTGCATACCGGTTAAATCAAGCATCTTCTCTCGATAGAAGACAAACACCTTAGGAAGTGTTGCGTTGGCATCGGAATAGGTAGTGTTCTCGTCTAAGAATTGATTAAACTCTGTAACTCTGTTCTTTTTCTTGAATATAAGATACTCTGCCTTATCCTTTCTAAGACGAACTACCCCTTCCCTGTCAGTTACAGCTATACTATTACTTTTTAACTTGATGAAACCTAATATCTTCCTCTCTATCTTTGCTTCAAAGAGATTCCATCTTCCAGAGCTGCCCACTATATGAACAGCTTCATCTTTTACTCCAAGAGCCTGAGCAGATATATTAGCAAGTTCATCCTTAGATTTACTAACAGCATTCAGGTCCTTTTGCCTTAGTTCTGTGGCTCCAGTTGCTATTGCACGTAGTATATTCTTTTGAGCATCGATCTCAATAGCAACATCCACGGTCTCCTCTTTTGCTCCCGAACGAACTATTTGTTCAATTACATCTACTCGAATTTTCTTAATATCTTCATCTGTTGGATTTACAACAGTTCTCTCAATCTGCTCTCTTACCATGGCTAGTGCAACTCCAATAGTAGAAATATATGGTGCGTTCTTTGCAATCTTACTTTTGATATCCATTTTCTCACCTAAGGGGTTGACCACTACTGCAGCGCTTCCGCCCCCTCCAACCAAGGCAACAAAGCTTCTGTCTAACTCATATTCATCGATTAGTTCATTGACTAGGTTTTCAAGCTTACTCATTGCAATATCAAGAGCAATCCTTGCAGCCTCCCTACCACTTATGTGAAGGCAATCACCAAGAATTTCCCAGGCTATCTTAGCACTTTCCAGATCTCCACTCGCATAGTCACCCTCAGGTACATATCCAAGAAGATTAGCAGCTCCAGCAAGTGTTAATGAATATTCTTTTCCTGATTGTGATCTAACAACTGCATATTCACAAGGATCTTCTTTTAATGGTCTAACTAATTCAAGGGTTCCTCCTTGAAGATCCTCAGGAGTAACAAAGCATTCATATTCTTTTTTAGCAATATGGGCACTTCTAGGGCCAACATCTACAATTTTGCCATTCTTAACCCTTATCATACTGCCTCCGGCGATACCCATTGTCCTGACATCAAGGCTTTGAAGATAGGTTTTATGCTGTCCCACCTGGGCGTATTTAATCATAACCCTACCATTTTTAATCACACTGATATCAACACTGGTCCCACCAGCTTCAAAAAATATACCATCTGATATCTTTTCATACATAAGTGCCCCTGCAACTCCAGCAGCTAATCCACTTAGCATAGTTAGGATGGGCCTTTTACGGACCTCCTCCACATTCATAACTCCACCGTCGCAGCGCATGATCATTAATTCAGACTTTATCTTTGTTTCTTTAACAGCTCGCTCTGTCATATTGGCAGTTTCCATCATCTTTGGAATCAAGCTACCATTAACAACTGCAGTCCTAGTCCTCATCTTCAAACCATATAATTGACTAATTTCATGGCCACCGGTAGCGTATAGATCATTCTTACTTGCACAATCTATAACAAATTGCTCATTAGAAGGATCGTCCACACTGTAGGCCTCACTAGCAACTATAACCTCTGCACCATTATCTTTTAATTCTCTAACGGCTCTATTAACTACATCCTCTGATAACTCTTTACTATCAATAAAAGTGTGGTCACTTTTCAAATACTTACTTTCGGCTAATTCTAGATTTCCGATTTCTGTTTCATTTTTGGCACTACGGGCATCTAATCCTGTCCCCATTCCTACTATTCCCACTTTGGCAACATCACCTTCCAATAAGGCATTGGTCGCCTGTGTTGTACCATGGGCAATAAATACAACATCCTCTGGTAGAAGATTATTATCCTCCATAAGACTTGATATTATCTGCACTACACCAACAGCAACCCCTTCATCATGGGTTGTCGGTATCTTCTTTTCCGCCAAAATTTCGTATGTATTGTTATCAATTACAACTGCATCGGTAAATGTTCCACCAACATCGATGCCAATTCTAACCTTAGTACTCATGTTCCACCATCCTCTAGAATTATCCTTTTAAGTCTTTCAAACTAGCTTTATCTTATTAGAAAACAACGAAACTGGCAATGATTAATCCTACAAATGTGGAAGCCATTATCCATATAATTGTTTTCTTTATATACTCATTAACATCAGTTTTTGTAAAATCAGAAACCCACACATTATGTGAATTAGTAGGGTCGCATACAGCTTGTACATTAGAATCTAGACGCAATGCCACCATTGCAGCTACTGGATTCATACCTGCAGCAGCTAATAAAGCAACGATACCACTTCCTAATCCCCATACATTAAGAGGTCCACGATATATAGCAAGGAAGCTTAATAGTCCAAATACCAATACATACATAATAGGACTTGATGGAATTATAGCCTTAATAATTGGTTGTAGTACTGCCGAAACCTCTGGTGCCATAACTGCCTTTAAGGTCATACCAATACCTATCATTAATGCTGCTGCACCTGCAGTATCTTGAATTCCTTCAACAAATCCACTGGATGTAACCTGAACAAAGTTCTTTGGTGTTGATAGTAATAAGGTAGCAGCTATACCAATCATAATTGCTGGAACAAGGGGCATCTTAAATGCAAATACTAGAACAACAGGAATAATAGGGCTAATTAGAGCTATACTTCTTACATTCTTTTCCCCATTTCCCGGATCCGTTGCTGGCATTGCCCAAGCTTTACGAACCTTGCCTTCCTTCTTAACAAATACCACAACCATTAAAACAGCTACAACAATTAGTGGTATACCACATAACCAAGAATATGCAGTAACAGTTTCAAGTGGTAATCCTAATGTATCAATATATACTCCAAGGGTACCAACACTAAAAGTTACGCCAATTCCATTAGAAAGCAATAAAACTATTCCTGATACAACCGGACTTAAGCCTGCACTCATCATAATTGGAAGAATAATAGTACCAACTAAGATTACCATGCCTAGACCATTGGAAGCCGCAAAGATAACAGAACATACTGCAAGAAATACCAGTGCTATTCCTAAGGGTTTATCTCCAGCCAGCTCCGCTGCTTTACGAATAATTGTACGGGTAACACCTACTTTGGTAAGTATTTTGCCAAACCAACCACCAAAAAACAATCCTGCAATTGCTGTGCTCATACGCATAGCTCCACCTTCAAGCACATCCTTTGCAATAGTAAACTGTTCTTTGTCTGCAGAAATTAATGGAATACCTGCAACTATAGCAATTCCAATTGCCATAATAGGTAGTGCCAAAATAGTTGGTAACTTCCTGGTCATCATTAAAATTACACAAATAGCAAAAATCAACAAAATACCTATTGCTTGTAGCATCATAATATAAATCCTCCTATTTATACGTTTTTCTTTCTAAATATGCTCCCTGTTTCAATAGTTCTTCTTGCAATTTACTAACATTAACTTTATGTACATCAT
>DUNS01000221.1 GCA_012839235.1 Clostridiales bacterium | reverse complement strand
GATAGGTCGAATATTCCCTGATGGGTTTTCCCATCTCTTCCCGATATTCCTGCCCTATCGATTGCAAATATAACTGGAAGGTTGTTGATACAAACGTCATGAACAATCTGATCATAGGCCCTCTGCAAAAAGGTTGAGTAAATGGCAACAATAGGTTTGTAGCCACCTTTAGCCAAGCCTGCTGCAAATGTCACAGCATGTTGTTCCGCTATACCTACATCAAAAAACCTTTCAGGAAATTCCTTCTTAAATTTCCATAATCCCGTACCATAGGGCATTGCTGCTGTAATAGCAACAATCTTATCATCAGCTTTTGCGTATCTTACTAAGGCATCGGAAAACACCCTGGTATAGGAAATCCCATTGCCCTCTTGTCCAGCCTCACCACTCTTAATGTCAAATGTCCCTACCCCGTGGAATTTGCTTGGATTTTTTTCTGCCCACTTATAGCCTTTACCTTTTTTAGTTTTAACATGAATAACAACAGCCTTCTTAGCTTTAGAAGCTGTTGCAAGGGCTGTAACCATCTGGGATATGTTATGGCCGTCAATAGGACCTATATAGGTTAGCCCCATATCCTCAAAAAACATGCTAGGTAACATAAAATACTTTACTGCGTCCTTGGAACGCTTTAGTCTATCGACAACAGCTTTGCCTCCTGGGACTTGATTTAATGTATTCTCTAGACCTTCCTTAAGTCCAGTATATTTGGGATTAACACGAAGTCTTGCAAGATAATTCGCCATACCTCCCACATTCTCCGAGATAGACATATTATTATCATTTAAGACAATCATCAAATTCGACTTAATTCTTCCAGCGTTATTAAGGGCTTCAAACGCCATGCCACCAGTCAATGCCCCATCTCCAATTACTGCAACCACTTTATTCTTATCTCCATTTAAATCTCTAGCAGCAACTAAGCCAAGAGCCGCTGATATAGATGTGGAGCTATGTCCTGTATCAAAGGAATCACTTTCACTTTCATCAATTTTAGGAAATCCAGAAAGTCCATCCAATTGTCTCAAGCTGGCAAATTGATCTTTCCTTCCCGTAAGTATCTTGTGGGTATATGACTGATGTCCCACATCCCATACCAACTTATCCTTAGGCAGGTTAAGAAATGAGTGAAGGGCTATGGTCAGCTCCACTACACCTAGATTAGAGGCAAGATGTCCCCCAGTTTTACTGACGCTCCTTATAAGAAATTCACGAATTTCACGAGCAAGCCTATTATAATCCTTTGGATTAACTTTCTTAATATCATTGGTTTTATTTATAGAATCCAATATGTTCGGCAATATTCATTCACCTCGATTTATTTATAACTTAATTCTTTCTGCTAATTAATTGCTCAATCAGCTCTTGCAGATACTCATTTCTACGATTTAAAGTAGCATATGCCTTTAATGCCCTTTCAGAAATAACCGCAACTTCATTACTAGCATTATCAAGATTCATGATTGTAACATAGGTGGTCTTTTCATTTTTTTCATCACTGTGGACAGGTTTACCAAGCTCTGCCTGACTACTAGTCACATCCAAGATATCATCCCTTATCTGAAATGCAAGACCTATATCTCCAGCAATTTTCTCTATTGTCTTTACTTCATCCCTTTTGGCACCGGCTAGTATTGCTCCAATCATCATAGAGGCTTCAATTAATGCACCTGTCTTAAGGCCGTACATTATATCAAGTACCTCTTTTGGGGCAGGATTATCATTCCCCTCAATGTCTATTACTTGTCCACCAATCATACCATAGATGCCAGCTTTTTTTCCTAGAACCTCTAACGCTTCACCTACTCTTTTATATAAAGTAAGCTCCATGAAGTCATCATATTCTGAAATCCCGCTAAAGGCCTTAGTTCCTGTCTCAAATGCAAGATTTAATAGTCCATCTCCAGCTAATATTGCCATTGCTTCCCCATATACCACGTGGGTTGTCTTTCTGCCCCTACGATACTCGTCGTTATCCATAGCAGGAAGATCATCATGAACTAGGGAGTAGGTATGAATCATCTCTATAGCAGCCATAAAGGGTTCGATAATATCCCTATCCTGCCCACCAAATAGCTTGTAGGTCTCCTCCATAAGCATAGGCCTTAGACGTTTACCCCCAGCTAGAATGCTATAATTCATGGCCTCCATAATTGTTTTTTGATAACCCACTTCCTCAGGTAAATATTTTTTTATAATCTCTTCAATTGTATTAATACGATTTTTTCTCTCAATTTCAAAGTTCATCGGATCCCCCGTCTTCATCTAAGATAATAAGCTCCTTCTCTACTTTGTCTATAGAATCATTGCAAAGCTTTAAAAGCTTAACTCCTTCTTGATATAGGGTAAAAGAGTCCTCAAGAGTAACCGAAGGTTCTTCAAGCTTTATTAATATTTCTTCTAGTTTTTTAAAAGATTCTTCTAATTTCATTTCCTTATCCCCTTTCGTCGCAATCTGCAAACCTTTCATAAAAATCATTGATTTTCATTTTACCTAGGGCATAATATTTGCAAAGTGAATTACATTCTCAATTCACATATGAAAATATTATTTTCAATCTAATCTTGTCTTTTAATCTCTCTAATATCTTCTACTTTAGTAATAACATCTCCATCCAATAAAGAAATTGTAAGCTTATCATTCTTATTAATATCTTTAATTCCTTTTACAGGATTGCTGTCCTCCCCTAAAACCATGGCATAACCTTGCTTAAGCTTTGATAAAGGGGATAAGGCCTCTATCTTAGTTACATATAATTCTAGCCTGTGTCGACTGTCTTTAATCCTCTGATTAATTCTTTGTTTAAGCTTTTCCTCACTATCAATTAAGAACTGTCTTTTTTGCTTAATCTGATAGGTAGGACTTCCATAATATAATCGGATCTTAGCTTCCTTGGCTCTTGACCTACTGTTGGCGATCTTTTGCATTATGTCCTTCTTAAGCTTACCACCATATTCTTCAATCGCATATACAAATGCCATATAATCATTAACTGCTAATTCTGCTGCTGCTGAAGGGGTTGGTGCCCTGAGATCTGCAACAAAGTCTGCGATAGTAATGTCAGTTTCATGGCCAACAGCCGATATAATCGGTGTTTTACATTTATATATTGCCCTTGCTACTATCTCCTCATTAAAGCCCCACAGATCTTCAATGGAGCCACCTCCTCGGCCTACAATAATTGTATCTACTTCAAGCTTGTCCAATATACCAATTCCCTTGGCTATACTTTCAGCAGATCCTAGGCCCTGAACCTGTGCAGGATAAAGAATCAGCTGAACATAAGGATTTCTACGTTTAGATATATTAATAATATCCTGTATAGCAGCTCCTGTAGATGCAGTTACAATTCCTATTCTCTTAGGGTATAAAGGGATCTCCTTTTTATTGCTTTTATCAAATAAACCCTCTGCCTCAAGATCTTTTTTTAACTTCTCATATCTTTCATAAAGCCTACCTAACCCATCAAGAACTATTTCATTGGCATACAGTTGATACTTTCCATCTCTTTCATACACGCTGACGTTACCGAGAACAATTACACTTTGTCCCTCTTCTAAGCGAAAAGTCAGGCCTCTTCTTGATCCAGCGAACATTACACAGGACAATTGCCCCTCGGCATCCTTAAGTGTAAAATAGATATGCCCAGAGGTATGATACTTGCAGTTAGACACTTCCCCTTTGATATATATACGGTTAAGTATCCTATCCCTAACAAATAGATTTTTAATATACTGATTAACCTGTGAAACCGAATAAGCTTGTACCATCTATTTCTCCTTAATCATAAAGTATAAAAGCTAAGATGATGATACCCAGTCTCTTCTTATACGATTTTAGCCAACACACCATTGACAAAACCTGGTGTATCATCTCCGCCAAATTTCTTTGACAATTCTACTGCTTCGTTAATGGCAACCTTAACTGGTATCTCATCATCAAAGCGCATCTCATATATTCCCAAGCGTAAAATAGTCAATTCAACTTTACCCAATCGATCTAACTTCCATCCACTAGATATTTCAGATAATATCTCATCCACTTCATTTAATTTACTTAGGATTCCTTGAAATCTTTCCTCTAGATAGGAGTTTTCCTCAATTGATACTTTCTCCATCTCTTCCAGGTATATCTTCATCTGTTCATTTAATTCGTCTGTACTATAAAATTCTTTACGAAACAGCATGAGGAAAATGTGTTCCCTTATTTGTCTTCTTGTCACTCCAGAAGTCCTCCAATCAAATATCTGTAAATTTTATTTAGTATGGTTCAGCCATTTCAAAAACCGAGAATATGATTATGAGAAATGATTCATATGGTGAGTTTTTCATTCGTCGGTACTTAGGTTCTGTGTTTAAGAGCCTTAGGTACCGTTACGTAATGGAACAAAGCGAAAGCGTCTCACCAAGGGAACATTTCTCCATGGTCATATCAAAGTCTTAATTAGCTGAACTATAACTAAATCAAAATGAAGTTAAGGCGCATTAAAACCAATGCGCCTTCTACATTAATCCATCTTATGCAACAGTTCCAATTTATTGTTTTACAATATTAACTCCAGCGATACGGATATTAACATCTCTGACAGTAAGTCCTGTCATATTCTCAATTGCGTTCTTAACTTTTTCTTGTACTTGACTCGCTATCTCACGTATACCATACCCATAATCAAGAGTAAGAGCCATATCCACTGTCACTGTATCTTCATTAACTGTAACCTTAACACCTTTAGAAAGGTTCTTCTTCCCAAGCTTACCAGCAATTTCATTGGTGACATTACCGGATGTAGCAGATACGCCCTTTACTTCAGTCGCCGCCAGTCCAGCAATAACTGCAACCACCTCATCAGCAATCTGTACTTCTCCAACCTTGCCGTTTTCATGTATCTTGTATGTGTTTCTAATCTCCGGTTCTTTACTCACAACGATTACCTCCTAAGTTCAATATGTTTTTCAGTACATCTTGAACATCAATGCCTTAACATATATCATATATAGTATTATACCAAAATTAATCATTTTTGCAATTAATATTAAATTATTAAGATTATTCTTGTATAACAACTGGTAGAATACTAATATTCTCAATGGAAGCATCAGTTTTATCCTTAACAACTTCCTCAATAATAGCTAATTGTTGCTCAGTTAGATT
>DUNS01000220.1 GCA_012839235.1 Clostridiales bacterium | reverse complement strand
CTCTAGACTCAAGCCAGTACCAGCCCTTATAGGACTGAGCAAACCTCCGGCTAAGCCGGTGGTGCTGATTGTTGATGACAATTTAATATATATAAATTATAATAGGTAATATATGGTATAGGAATGGGGGCAATATTGTGAAGAAGAAGGTAATTGTTGTAGGTGCTGGAATCTCTGGACTTACGGCAGGTATTTATGCGCAATTAAGTGGATTTGATGCTGTGATATTTGAAAGTCATACAATTCCAGGTGGGGCATCAACAAGCTGGAAAAGAAAAGGATATACTTTTGAAGGTGGAATGCATTGGCTGACAGGTTCATCTGTTAAGACACCTCTTAATAAGCTATGGCGTGAAGTAGGAGCTTTAGATGATAGTGTAAGTATTTATAACCGTGATCCTTTTTTTTCATATGAGTATAAGGGACAGACAGCATATGTTTATCGTGATATTGACAAATTGAAGAATCATTTTCTTAGCATATCCCCAGAGGACAAAACAGAAATTATTAGATTATGCAAGGACATAAAGAAATTTACCAAGATAAGTATGCCTGTTATGGATATTAAGGGTGTTAAGGTAGAGGAAAAGGCAAGAATGCCATTGTCATCTATTATATCTATGTTACCTGCATTAAGGCGAATGTCATTTTACAAGGGGCAAAGGGCAGATGAATATACAGATAGATTTAAAAGCCCAGTTCTGAAGAATCTAATAAAAAATATTATTGGAGATGAAAGTAATGCTACTGGAATAGTTTTTACGATTGCTACACTGGCATCTGGGGATGGAGGTTATCCAGAAGGAGGGTCACTTGCCATGGCAGCTAGAATGGCCAAACGATTTGAAGCATTAGGTGGCAAGATAGAGTATGGTAAAGCTGTGAGTAAAGTAGCTGTTAAAGATAATAAAGCATATGGTGTAATAGTAAATGGGGAGATAATACCCTCAGATAGTGTAATAGTGACTCAAGATACCTTAGTGGCCATAGATAAACTATTTGATAATCCAATTGAAGAACCATGGGCAAATAGAATGCGTGAAAGAATAAAGCCTATGCTTAGCACCTTTATTAGTTTAGGAGTGGAGGCAGATTTATCTGATATGCCAGAAATGTTAACTTTCTCAGTAGATGAGCCACTTCTATGTGCAGGTATAGCAAATTACAATATAGGATTCTACAATTATGCTGATTATAAAGGATATGCGCCAGAAGGATGTACATCCATAACCTCTGCTATAATGGGAGATACCTATGATTTTTGGAAGTCCTGCAAGGAAAATGGTACATACAAAGAAGAAAAACAAAAGCTTGCAGAAACATTTATCAGTATACTTTCTAAAAAATATCCACAGATAGCCGGTAAAGTGGTTGTTTGGGATGTGGCTACACCATTAACCTATGAAAGATATTTACATTCTTATAAAGGGTCTTGGATGTCTATTATGGATGATAGCAGTAGTATGCAGGCTTATCCATCAAAACCAGAGAGTATACAAAATGTTTATTTTGCAGGTCAACGTCTGGTTAATCCAGGAGGATTACCTGTTGCCTTAGATACGGGGCGAAGGGCAGTACAATACTTATGTAGAGACACAGATATGGTATTCATGGGAAATAAAGAGATATAGTATAGATACTTTTTAGCCATTGAAGTTCATATTCAATGGCTTATTTATATGTTATAATCGGACTGATACTTAAAATTTATTAAGAGGTGATGAAAAAATGAGGAAAGAATTAAGAGTTATTGTATTAATGATTACGGTAATTCTGCTATTATCAGCCTGTGGGAAGGATAAGATCGAAGAAAGCAGTCAGCCTGTGATTGAGGGAGAAGTACAAGTAACTACAGATGAGGACAAAGGTATTGGCAATGTTATGGTAGAAGAAAAACATGATACAGAGGATAAAGATTCAACACAAAATAATGACATTGATCTAGAGAATCTTGATATCAATGAAGTGGAAAGGGTTGAAGAGCCAGTCTTAGTACAGAAAGAGATAGAAGACATAGCTTCAATTGAGCTTGTTAAAAGATTGAAGATCGGATGGAATCTTGGGAATACTCTGGATGCAACTGGAGGAAGTGGACTTGGAACAGAAACCTCCTGGGGGAATCCGATTACTACTAAAGAAATGATAGATCTTGTTAAGGAAAGAGGCTTTAATGTATTAAGAGTTCCAACAACATGGGAGAAGCATCTAGGTAGTGGGCCTGATTATACTGTTGATGAGGCATGGTTAGATCGTGTTCAGGAGGTTGTAAATTATGGAATTAAGAATGATATGTATGTCATTCTTAATATGCATCATGAAGAATGGCATTTCCCATCCTATGATAATGAAGAAAAGGCGAAGGATATTTTAACAAGGGTTTGGAAACAAATAGCCGACCGTTTTGAAAACTACGATGAGTGTTTGATATTTGAAGGAATGAACGAACCAAGAATGAAGGGTACGGAAGTTGAATGGAATGGTGGTAATGATGAGGGTTGGGATGTAGTTAATAAATTGAATGCTGCCTTTGTTGAAACGATAAGAGAAGCAGGAGGCAATAATCCAAAAAGACATTTGATGATACCAACATATGCGGCTTCTTCAGACCCAAGGTCCTGGCAAAAGTTTGAGATTCCTGAGGATGATAAAGTTATAGTATCTTTACATGCCTATACACCTTATAATTTTGCATTAAATGAACAAGGTACAGATGTATGGAGCTTAAGTAATTCTAATGATACTGGCGAGGTGGATCGTCTTATGAGTAATATAGATAGAATGTTTATTAGTAAAGGTATACCAGTTATACTAGGAGAGTTTGGAGCTCGAGATAAGAATAATATAGAAAGTAGAGCTTCATGGGCAGAATATTATATAAAGAAAGCTAGTGAAATTGGGGTGCCATGTGTATGGTGGGACAATGGAGCATTTTTTGGAAATGGTGAGCTATTTGGAGTATTAGATAGAAGAAAGTTGACTTGGGCTCATGAAGACATAGTTGTTGCTCTGATGAGAGGTTTAGAATAAATTATATATATAATAGTTATAGTTATATGTAAAGAGGGAGTATTATGAGTGAATTAGATATTATTAAGAATACAAAAAGACCAAACACAACCCAAAGCCTTGTGGGTGATTTAAAAAGAATAGGTATTAAAGAAGGGGATATTGTACTAGTACATTCATCCTTATCATCAATTGGTTGGGTATGTGGAGAGGAAGTAGGGGTAATTGATGCATTACTAGAAGCAGTTGGTAAAAATGGTACTATCTGCATGCCAGCCCATTCATCCGGTAATTCAGATCCTGCCCTGTGGTGTAATCCACCAGTACCAAAGGACTGGATAGAGGTTATATATGAGAATATGCCAGCCTTTAATCGAGAAAAAACTCCCACTAGAGGAATGGGACGTGTACCTGAGTGCTTTCGGAAGTATCCAGGGTCATTTCGTTCTGATCACCCCCAAACATCCTTTGCGGCTAAGGGGAAGTTTGCCAAGGAAATCACTAAAGAGCATGTTTTAACTCCACAGTTTGGTAAAGAGACGCCTCTTGGTAGGATGTATGAATTGGATGCTAAAGTTCTACTATTAGGAGTAGAATATGATTCATGTACATGCTTTCACATGGCAGAAGCTCTAATTGAATCTTTAGACAAAGTGAAAATGGGTGCTGCTATGATGGAAGATGGAAAAAGAGTATGGAAATGGTTTGAAGATATAGATTATGATAATGAAGATTTTAACAAACTAGGAGCTGACTTTGAAAGGCATTGCAAAATAAATAATGGACTTATTGGAAATGCAGCTTCTAAACTCTTTGATATAAGAAGTGGTATCGATTATGCCGTGACATGGTTAAAAACTAATCGTAATAAATAGATTGATTAATTAAAATGTCAAATATCTAGCACTTTGTTATTAAAAGGCTTGGTATTTGACATTTTAATAGTAAGAATAAAACAGGTGATACTTGGACATTCTTATATGTGAGAAAAGGAATATATCTACAATATAAAGGTATTGTTTTCCTTTTTCGAAAAATAAGAAAAATTAACACAAAAAGTTGTTGACAAAGAAATATCTATGTGTTAAGATAATTCTTGCTGACGCACCAAAGGGATAAGACGTCGGAGATAAATGAACCTTGATAATTGAACAGTGAAACAACCCTGAAATTCTAAAAAATTGAAGTAGCACATGATACTTCAAAATAGATTTTCAAATTATGAACAACCTAAAAACAGTAAATGATAACAAATTGCTATTTTAGTAAATTAGCTAGAGTTAATCTTTTGCTAGATCAAAAACTTAAACAT
>DUNS01000023.1 GCA_012839235.1 Clostridiales bacterium | reverse complement strand
ATGCCTTTACCTTTATGCTCCTCATGGATTGCGATACGATGAACAACCCCATAGGGAAGGTCGCTGAGCCACTGCCCCTCATAAATCTTATCATAGGTACTTTCACCGTCAAAAGATAGAGTTACCGTTCCAAGAACATTACCATCATCTACTATAACATAACCATTTTGATCCTTAATATCCTGCTCTACCACCTGAATATTGGGGTAATTATTCTGCCACTGCATAACTTGCTGGCTCTTAAGATACTCCTGTGCCTGCTTAATAATCTTTATAATATCTTTGGCATCTGCTAATGTAGATCTACGAAATTCCATATGTTTATCCTCTATAATATTATATTTTGTATTCCTCTATTTCCATCTTTTATCCTTTTTATATGTATATAAATTTTACCATACGAACCTAAACCTTGCACCAATAATTTTTGAAATTATTCTTAACTATTCAGAACCCAATGTCATTTAGTTAGCCAAGAGCCCCCCTCTATAATATTTGGCGAGAGATACTAATGCTGAAAATGGGCTATATTAAGCTGTTTGGGTACACTTAATAAAAAATGGTAACACAAATACAGCTCTTAAAGGTAAATATTTTTCGCAATAATTATTGCAGGAAACTAAGGATGAAAAGATCTACTATTACCATAGTAACTGACTATACGGACACTTACTTTGTTCAATTAGGACAAATCGAAATTGTACTGTTATCTGCATTTAAATCGATAGGTTCATCTAACCTTTGCAGTTTCTAATACTTTTTTACAATCGCCTTCCATAATATTTTCAATAATAGAAGGCATCATATTACGATACTCTTCCTGTGTACCTAAAAATTTCGTAAGCGGTAAATAAACAGCGTCTTATTTACTCCTCCTGTACCTGTTAGTATTGATTAAGATACTATCAGTACAGGAGGTTTTATATTGGATTCAAACATTATAGAGCTTCAGCTTAAACAATGGATGCCAATCTTTGAGGAACAGGTCAAGAGTGGTCTAAACAAAGAGGAATGGTGTAAAGCATTCTAACTTCTTCAAATGGTAAAAAACTTTGAAAAATCTTCTTTAAAAGAACGAAAATGAGTTTCAAGATAAACTTTTTACTAAGATTGCGGTACACACAACACCTGGATTTGTTGAATTAGCACCAGTTAGTTCTTCATATGCACAGTACAATCTAGCCGGAATGGTAACTATGTCAGAACTTTTCCTCTTCTGTGGTATCAAAAGGGATAGGATAAAAGGGCTTCTGTGGACTGGAGATAAATTTTCAATGATCTACATCAGACTTGCAGATGGTCGATTTCAATGGCCTAGAATAGAGGAAGAAACCCTTACTCTTTCAGGAGAAGAATTCCTACGACTTATGGATAGTTTTACTATTGATCCTTCTGTAGGAAAAAGAGAAAAACAGAAGATATTGAAATCACTGAAAATGTTGTATCAGAAATGGTTCAATTAATCATGTATGGAGATATGAAAAGTGAAGGTACATCCCATCAAGCGAATACTCCGACCTTCTGCCGAACCGAGGTGGGGTTCACTATGAACCTACCAGAATAGATCACTTTAAAATAGTAATTATCACAGAAAAAGAATAACTTTATTGAGAAAGAATTAAAGCGTTGTGAGAATGATAGGATAAGGCTTTTAATTATTTTGTTAGAAAATAATAGGTGAAGGAATTATAGATTCTTTCATTACAGATAAGAGATTTTTAACAATCGCATTAATTTATAAAGAAATTGCTACAAAATTGCTGAAAAGAAGTTCCTCAGCTATCTTGTAGCAACCCTTAAACTATAGACAAAGTGCTAAAATCACTGTGCGATTATCGACGAATCCTTTTGTCAAACAGTAATTGTGTTATGTTATAAAAGCCCCATCCTATAGAAACTATTAAGAAATTACCTCCATTAATAATCGGGACATTGCCAAAGGAAAGAACTGTAGCTACATCTCTGTTTCCTAACAAATTTTCTAAGAAATCGCGATATGGTATCAATGAATAATATATTTGATAACGTTCTTTCATAAGTACAATTATAAATAAAATCAAAGCTACAATAAATTGAATGCCCAAATTTTTAATATGTGTTGGCTGAATATTTTTTAATGATTTATTTTTTGTCGATACATTCCTACGATTTTTTATCCACCATATCAAGGCACCTTCACATGCAACCAGAAGACAGACCATGGGAAACCAAAAAATATTATTATACGTTATAAAGCCGACAATGATATATATGGGATACAGCAAGATCCAGCCTACAGTATACAAAAAAAGAGTCTTTCCTATTTGCGTAAAAATATTTTGCATATATATTCCCCCTTATAATTTATAAGTTATTGAGTTCTCTTATATAAATTAATGTATCTCTAATACAATAACATTAATTTACATAATATAATTATACATGTTCTTTATATAAATGTCAATAAAAACCAGATACGGGGAAATATGCGATAGACAAAATCCTTCACTATTAATGATCGACATTTTCGCTGCAATAGAAAAAGCGGTATATGTTCATATGATATACACCTTTTTTCTATCGTTATAAATTAGTCAATCAAATCTAAGAGTTTTCAAGCCAGTTCATGATTTGCTTGGATCAAGTAAGGTCAAGGGCAAAAATCAGTTCCAACTACTCATGGATAAGTTATCACCTGACCATAAGGCACGCTGGATCGTAGGAGCAGCACTTAACTCTGCTGAGCAGTTTATGGTGTCTAGCTTTCTATAGTACTATACTTGCTTAACGTTTTTGGATACTGTGATGGAATAGATTCTGTGCTTTGATACTGCCATTGATGCAGAAGTATATTACAGGGGAATTAAGAGCCAAAAAGAGCCAAAAGCTCTAATCTTACAGAGCTTTTGACTCCAATATTTAATTCATATTATTCATTTCTCCGATAAATAGTATGGTCCCTGTTACCTTATCCCTTATGGTGAATACGAAAGGAACATCTACTATGAAATTAATAGGTGGATCAAGTTGCGCAGAAGTGGTATTCACCTCAATTCCAGTAGCTGCGGCAGCTTTAGTTCCCCACTCTTCAACCTCTATCTTAGCTTTATGACTAATTGTACTTATGAATATATTATCTTGTATGATTAAAGATGTTTTTTATCATTACCTATATTAATCTTTCATATGCCAATCTTTTACTTCCATCAAGTAGATATATAATTCCACAATACTTAAATCCTGTCTTCTGTAACAACTTTTTCATAGATTTATTAGCTTCATGGGTATCTACCCTAATGCTTTTTATACTTCTATCATGACACATCTTAACAATGTTATCCATAATTATTGATGAAATGCCTTTACCTTTATGCTCCTCATGGATTGCGATACGATGAACAACCCCATAGGGAAGGTCGCTGAGCCACTTCCCCTCATAAATCTTATCATAGGTACTTTCACCATCAAAAGATAGAGTTACTGTTCCAATAACATCACCATCATCTTCTATAACATATCCATTCTGTTCCTTAATATCCTGCTCCACCACCTGAATATTGGGGTAATTATTCAGCCACTGCATAACTTGCTGGCTCTTAAGATACTCCTGTGCCTGCTTAATAATCTTCATAATATCATCGACATCTGCAAGTGTAGATCTACGAAACTCCATATATTCATCCTCT
>DUNS01000219.1 GCA_012839235.1 Clostridiales bacterium | reverse complement strand
ATCTCAATTTATAAACCATGCTAAGAACCATGTTTCCTGTGTATTATACTGCATCTTCATTATTTTTACTAGTAATTTCCCTTATGAATTTGTATTATGCATCTTTAGCCTTACAGGTAAGATAAAAAACCCCTTAAACAATTGGTTTCAACCTGTTTAAGGAGTTATGTTTATTTTCTACTATATCCAGTTTAATCGTAATCATTATATACCGATTAGAAACTCGATAGTTAAAGTCGTGTCACATAAAATGTGCTGTATATCACGGACTAATCTGCTTATTCGTGGATATTAATTATTATCAGCAGCTTTTGACATCTGCTCTTTCGCTAGCTTATCAATACTATCCCAGAAGTTTTTAAGATCCTCATCTTTAGCCTTGGCTTCTTCACCACGCTGATTAGTCATATCTAATAATTCTTTAACATCTGCATCTTCATTTCTAGCGTCATAATATTCTACCAGCTCTTTATCCATCTCACCTGAGAATATCTTATATTGACCATCTTCTTTCAGAAGATAAAACTTAGATAAACCTGGTGCCATAGTATTAACACCTGTAAATTTTATCTCTTGATAAACATATGCGATAAATGCATTCTCTACAGGACCCTTCTTTAAATATGTCTTAATATTGCGATAATCATCAATATATTCTGTCTTACTCTGTAATTCTTCTACTGAAGGAGCTTTATCCTTATGAGTTAATAAGCTCTTAATCTTATCTACATCACAGCTCTTCTTCGCAGTAAAATAATCTTCAAATAAAGCTGTAATTTCAGAATCAACTTCTTTCTCAAAATCGAAAATAGGCATTGGTGTAGGTGTAGGTATTGGTGTCGCAGTTGGTTCAGGGATAGTAGACATATTCAAGAGGGTTGATGCTTCTGCTAAGGCAGTAACACTACTACTATCTTCCTCTATAGCTGCGTCTGTTTCTTGAACCATATCTATATTAGTGCCTTCCTCTGCTTTAGAGTTATCTTTGCTTATGGAAAGTGTTAAAAGGCCAATGAGCATAGTACTCATCGTAGTTAACATAATTATCTTTTTATATTTTAATTTCATAATATAAACCATGCCTTTCTCTATACTGTGATTGATAAACCACTGAAATTAATCCACCTGTGGGAATGCTATGTACAATCTAATTACAATTCGTATTACTTATCTGTACCTATAATAACAAATCTCAAGAAGAAAATCAACTACTTATTTCATCTTTTTGTAATATTATTTAACAATTTTGTAACATTTTTATTCATATTCTTTGCATCCTTAGAATATCATAATATATTAAAAAAGAAAAGCACAATTTGCAGTGGTAAATCATGGCACTAATCACGGAAAAGTTACTATTTGGTCATAGGGTTTACTTTACATTCTTCATCTAATATTATATAATAACATAGTCGCAAAAATTCCTATTACTTGCACCTGTGGCTCAGTGGATAGAGCGTTCGCCTCCGGAGCGAAAGGTCGCTGGTTCGAATCCAGTTAGGTGCATTATAGTAAGATTTAGATTAAAATAGCTATGAACTCCATGTTACTGGAATTCATAGCTATTTTATTTGTTACAAGATGAATTGATAAGTCAATTCATCTTGTATATTTATATGGATCTGGTTATTACTCCATATCCGCCATCTTCTTAAGTCTTATATATTTCTCTGCTGCATTCTTCTCAGCCCTTGTAAAGAGTTCTTCAGCTCTTTCAGGGTTCTGACGTGCTAAGGAGCTATAACGAACCTCATTATTCAAGAAATCTTTATAAGCAATTGTAGGCTCTTTACTATCAAGTATGAAAGGATTCTTTCCTTCTTCCTTAAGTCTAGGATCAAAGCGGAAATTATGCCAGTATCCTGATAACACAGCGTTCTTCTCTTCTGTCTGAGCTGTTGACATACCACCCTTAATACCATGACTGATACAAGGAGCATATGCAATAATTAAGGAAGGACCATTATAGCTTTCAGCTTCAATAAGTGCTTTCATTGTCTGGTTATAGTCAGCACCTTGAGAGATCTGTGCTACATATACATAGCCATAGCTCATAGCAATTGCTGCTAGATCTTTCTTCTTAACTTCCTTACCAGCTGCAGCAAACTGAGCTATCGCACCAGTCTGAGTAGCCTTAGATGATTGGCCACCAGTATTGGAATATATCTCTGTATCAAATACTAAGATATTAACATCCTCACCACTTGCGATAACATGGTCAAGACCACCAAAACCGATATCATAAGCCCATCCGTCACCACCGAATATCCACTGAGACTTCTTGGATAGGAATTCTCTATTCTTTAATATATTCTTACCTTCTGCTATACCAGTATCCTCTAATACCCTTAGAAGAGCACTTGAAGCTCCGGAATTCTCACGTCCATTATCGTATGTTTCTAGATATCTTACTGCTGCTGCCTTAACTTCTTCGTTAGCAGAGCTTGAAGCTAAAGCCTCAACCTCAGACTTTAATCTCTGTCTTAAGGTTTGCTGTGCAAGATACATACCATATCCAAACTCTGCATTATCCTCAAATAATGAGTTCTGCCAAGCTGGACCTCTTCCAGTCATTCTATTCACTGTATATGGTGTAGATGGCATTGAACCACCCCAGATTGAAGAACATCCAGTTGCGTTAGCAATAAACATTCTCTCACCAAATAACTGAGTTACTAATTTAGCATAAGGTGCTTCACCACAACCACCACATGCACCTGAGAATTCAAGCAATGGCTGGTTAAACTGACTTCCTTTAACAGTTGTATCTTTAAATTTCTCAGATACTTCTGGTTTCTTATCTAAGCCCAAGCCATAATCAAAGTTTTTCTGTTCATGTCTGTGATCATCAAGTGGCTTCATAACAAGTGCTTTATTGCCCTTCTTACCAGGACATACGTTAGCACATGAACCACAACCAGTACAGTCAAGCACGGAAACAGTAATAGCGAATTCTAAACCAGCTAATCCTGTCATAGGTAACTTCTTCATATCTGCAGGAGCATTAGCTGATTCAGCTTCATCCATAACAGCAGGACGAATTACAGCATGAGGACATACGTAAGCACAGAAGTTACATTGTATACAATTTTCTGGCAACCATTCAGGAACATCTACTGCAACACCACGCTTCTCGTATGCTGCGGTACCTTGTGGTAAAGTACCATCTGCATGATTAACAAATGCGGATACTGGTAGATTATTACCCTGTTGTGCATTAGCAGGTATCTGAATGTTATTAACAAAGTCAAGAACTTCTTTTTTGCCCTCAGTTGCCTTAGGACTTAATACCTCATCACTAGCTTGCTTCCAGCTTTCAGGTACCTTAACTTCCTTAACATCTTTAACACCACGATCGATTGCATCATGATTCATCTTAACGATAGCCTCACCTTTACGACCATAGGATGCTGTAGCTGCATCTTTCATGTATTTAACTGCTTCATCTACAGGAATAATATCAGCTAGTTTAAAGAAAGCTGCTTGAAGAACAGTATTAATACGTCCACCAAGACCAATCTCCTTACCAATGCTAATACCGTCTATAGTATAAAACTTAATATTATGATCAGCTATGTATTTCTTAACCTGGCCAGGTAGATGCTTCTCAATCTCTTCATCATTCCATCCACAGTTAAGTAGGAATGTGCCTCCATCCTTTAATTCCTGAACCATATTATACTTTCTGATATAGGAAGGATTATGGCAGGCTACGAAGTTAGCCTCTGAAATTAAGTAAGTTGATTTAATTGGCTTCTTACCAAATCTTAAGTGGGACATAGTAACACCACCAGATTTTTTAGAGTCATAGTCAAAGTATGCCTGTGCATACATGTTGGTATGATCACCAATAATCTTTATAGAGTTCTTATTAGCTCCTACTGTACCATCCGCACCAAGACCCCAGAATTTACAACTAATTGTTCCTTCAGGAGTAGTGTTAGGATTTTCATCAACAGGAAGTGATAAGTGTGTAACATCATCAACTATACCTATAGTAAACATCTTCTTATCTTCATTTTTATAAACTGCGATAATCTGTCCAGGAGTTGTGTCTTTAGATCCAAGACCATAACGTCCATTAACTATCTTAACACTATCAAACTTAGTTCCCTTTAATGCAGCCACCACATCAAGATATAGAGGCTCACCAATAGCTCCAGGCTCTTTGGTTCTATCAAGTACAGAAATCTGCTTAACAGTATCAGGTATAGCATCAATTAAATGCTTAGCACTAAATGGACGATATAGACGAACTTTAACTAGACCAACCTTGTGACCTTGTCCATTAAGGTAATCAATTGTCTCTTCTATTGTATCGTTAACAGAGCCCATAGCAATAATTATATGTTCTGCATCGGGCGCTCCATAGTAATTGAAAAGTTTATAATTTGTACCAATCTTAGCATTAACCTTATCCATATATTTCTCAACAATAGCAGGAACTGCATCATAATTCTTATTAGATGCTTCTCTTGCTTGGAAGAAAACATCAGGATTTTGAGCAGATCCACGAAGAACAGGATGCTCTGGACTTAAAGCATTACGACGGAATGCATCGATCGCATCCATGTTAGCCATATCAGCCAAATCATCATAATCCCATGCTTCTATTTTTTTAATTTCGTGGGATGTTCTAAAACCATCAAAGAAATTAATGAAAGGTACTTTACCTTCGATTGCAGCTAGATGCGCTACTGGTGTAAGATCCATTACCTCTTGTGGGTTAGTTTCACAAAGCATCGCAGCACCAGTTTGACGACATGCGTAAACGTCTGAATGATCACCAAATATTGATAATGCATGACTAGCTACTGCACGAGCAGAAACATTAAGTACTCCTGGTAACATCTCACCTGCAAACTTATATAGATTTGGTATCATTAATAACAAACCTTGAGAAGCAGTGAATGTAGTTGTTAAAGCACCTGCAGCTAAAGATCCATGAACTGTACCTGCTGCCCCTGCTTCAGACTGCATCTCCACTACATTAACCTCTTGACCAAAGATGTTTTTCAGACCAGAAGCTGCCCATTTATCGGTTACTTCTGCCATAACGGAACTTGGTGTAATTGGATAGATAGCAGCAACATCGGTATACGCATAGGATACATGTGCGGCCGCGGTATTGCCATCCATCGTTTTCATTTTCCTTGCCATTAAAAAGTCCTCCTTAAATTTTATCTCAGTACAAATGATAGTTGAGCATAAAAATGCGTGAATAATAGACAATTCTACCATCCATACGAAAATCAAAAATATGTTTATGTCTGTCGATTCACAATTATAACACATTATGAAGAATTTTGAAACAATAAAATTCCATATTTCATTCTAATTTCCATGGTTTTATGGTTACCTTCAACCTTAAGTTGCAGGCATAATGTTGTGCTTGAAATATCTTGATTTTTCGTTCTGATCACTATCTTAGTATTGTTCTTCTTGAGATAAAAGGTGGATTTTCACAATTATAGAATTATTGCATTCTGTTTCCTATTATAATAATAAACATTGTCAGACAGAACATCTTCTGGAGCAACTTGAGTTAGATTAACTTCCATAACCATCTTTTTTAAACTATTACTATTTTTTTTGTTCTTAGTAGGTATGAGAATAAGCTCATGAATGCTACTAGGCAGTATAAATAAATCAGATTGTATTTCATCAGCAAACTCTTCTATCAAATCATCATATAATATACATGAGGCCCCGTTTATACCCTGCTTATTAGTAAGGACATACATGGGAGGATTATCATTATAGTATGATTGTTTCATCAGCAGTTCAAATTCCTCATCAGATATGTTGGCCCCATCATCAAAAGGTGTATCCTGAACTATCCCTCTTATTGTATCCTCCATGGATTTAATGGTTGCTGGAAATAGAGCACATGTATTAATGCGTGCAAATTCTAGCAGCTGCATTAAGGATATATCCCATGAGTTTATATGCCCATTAGTTATCCGAATAGTACCTATACCATCTTCATCCTCATTAATAAGACAGTGAAATGTTATAGCAAGATCCAAATATTTGATATGAGGTACTTGTGTTAATAATTTTTTGTTCCGTTCATAGCTAATCAAACGATATGTGATATTATTCTTCACCTCATCAAAGATGTAGCTAAAATCTCTATCTAATACAGGCTTTGTATTGCTAATATAAAGATTATATAATCTGTCTACTATGTCAGTTACTTCGATCCCCTCAAGATATGATTCATAATACGAAAGCAAATATATATTAGGTGCATATGTGACACCCTTTCTTAATACCACTAGGCTATCCAATTCTAAAGAATTATTCTTGGTCACCTTATGCAATCTCAAATCATATCCTTCCCCTAACCTTTTCTGTAGCATAGTACAAACCATTCTTACAAATGATTGGTATGCAATTTTTTCTTCTTTTACAACCTGAATCATAAAGCTCCTCCTTAAAAATTAACACTTCTATTAATAAATATCAGCCAGGCAGATATTTTACATTTATACGAATATTAATATATAAAAATATATGGTGTTGGAATTGAAGTGTGAGAATTCACGACGAATATAACGAATATTTATAGGAAACGAATAATCAAGAATAATTGCTAATTTCTAAAACAACTAGACATATTTTAACAAATATATCTATTATATGCAAGACTTATATTTACTTAATATTACATAAACTTTTCATAATATTTTAGACATTATGTCAAATGTTTCTAATGCTTAGTCCAATCAAGATCTGGGAAGGGGCATAAAAGAGCCACATAAGTAATGAGGTAATTCTTATAATAGGAATTGCCACAGTTACTGATAAATCCAGATAAGTTGACAGATTAAATAAACCTACGTTAATATCACAAAGGACAAATAATATCATACCTAGTGCAAATAAAGCACTACTTCTGTCCTCTTTTGATGCCATGGATACTTTGATTGCTCTAAATGTGTTTGTGAGAATATTGATGAAATAGAATATTGCTAAAATAACAGTCAACTCTATATCAAGGTCAAGATAATTTAACAAAAAGACAATAAAGAATGTTATAAGAAGCTGTATGAAAAAACGTTTTAGAAAAATATTAGTTACTAGCCGCCAATTACGATCTAGCATAATCCCATAAATCTGTTGTACAATAATAAATGCTATTATACCATATTCAAAATGATATCCTAATAGTAAAAGATAATAATCTGCTACTAAAGTAAAGCCCAACCCTAGAATAAGACACCTACTCCTATGCTTATTGGTTACATCATAATTAATCAGAGCATATAGGAGGCAAAGTATAATAAAGAAATACTTAATATAGGAGGATATCATGCTATATCCCCCTATAATATCAAAATATAAAAATGCTAGATATAAAATAATCTGAATAAAGATAAAAAGCTTAGTTATCTTATTAGATCGTCCCATTGCTTTCACCCTTTTAATAGCCTCTTAGCCTCATGAATAGGTAGTGGTTCACTATAGAGATATCCCTGTGCCTTATGGCAATTTGCTTCCATTAAAAATTCTTCCTGCTCAGGGGTTTCAATTCCCTCTGCAACCACATCAATCTCAAGAAGCAAAGCAAGGTTAATAGCATTCTGAATAAATTCTTGATTAATTGGATTTTCTAAAGCTGTATCAATAAAGGTTTTATCCAGTTTAATATAATTAACAGGAATACTTCTTAGGTAATCAATTGATGTATAACCCACACCAAATTGATCAAGGGAGAAATTCACCCCTAACTCTTTCAATTCCTTAATTGTTGCTATAGTATTATACAAATCATCAATAGCTACACTTTCAGTAATCTCAAGGTCTAATTTATTAGGATTTATACCTGTTTCTTCTAAAACCTCATGGATAAGCTTAATCAGATTATTATCCCTAAACTGTCTCGAGTAAATATTAACTGACATGTGAAGATTATCATAACCTTCTGTTTCTAAAATCTTTAGCTCCTTACAAGCTGTTAACAGAGCCCACTTTCCTATAGGTATGATAAGTCCATTTTCCTCTGCATATTTGATAAAATCCTTAGGGTATACAAGGCCTTTTGTCGGATGATTCCATCTTATTAGGGCCTCTAATCCCACTATTTCTTTGGTTGCCAAATCTACCTGTGGTTGATAGTAAAGTTCAAATTCATTTCTATCAATTGCCTTTCGAAGTGCTGACTGAATCTCTATTTTTTCTGTGAGTCTTTGAATAAAGGAAGGCTCAAAATAGGCATATGTATTCTTTCCATTGGATTTTGCCACGTACATTGCCGCATCAGCGTTCTTAAGCAATGCTTGGGAGGTCTTACCGTCCTTTGGTGCAAATGCAATACCAATGCTTACTGTAATAAAATATTCCTTAGTGGAAAGGACAAAGGGATAGTTAAATACCTTTTTAATCTTCTGGACCTTTTCCTCTAAATCAGCAGAGCTGCTTAAGTTTTGTGTCATAATGGCGAATTCATCTCCACCAATTCTGGCCAAATAATCATTCTCGTCCAAAACTTCTTTCAACCTATAGGTAATATCAATTAGAAGTTCATCACCATAGGAAAATCCTTGGCTATCATTAATGGTTTTTAAATTGTCTATATCAATATCCATAATTGCCACAATTTCTTCACTGCGAAGAGTTAACATTACATTATCTAGCATCTCGGTAAATGCCGTTAAATTAGGTAATTCTGTTAGATAATCAGAATAAGCAAGCTTCTTAAGGCTTTCCTTAGTCTTTAACAGTTCATCATACCTACCTGTAAGCTCCTTCAGAGAGTTCGTTGTAGTTTCAGTAGCTTCTTCTAGCTCCCTATTGGAAGCTATTAATTGCTTATTACTTTGTTTAAGTCTATTATTAATCTTCTTAGCCCTGTTTATTAGGATAAATGATACTAAAACTATAGTTATAGCTGCTGCAATACCAATATAAACTGCTGGTTCAGCAATTAGAATATATTCTATATTATTATCCATGACTCCTCCAATACAATCCCCACAAATTTACCAGACTACTTATCATGAAGAAAAGAGCTTCATGATCTTTTGCTACTCTCATATTCTCTAAGCTTTTAACGTGTTTTGCAGGTATTCATCAATTCCTTTAGCTGCCGCCTTACCAGCCCCCATAGCTAGTATTACAGTAGCTGATCCTGTAACAGCATCTCCTCCTGCAAATACACCAGGCTTTGATGTTCTCCCGCTTTCCTCGTCTGTTACAATCCCTAGATATTCATTAGTGTCCAATCCTTTTGTTGTAGATGTAATTAAAGGATTTGGATTTGTTCCAAGAGCCATAATCACTGTATCAACTGAAAGATCAAATTCAGAGTTTTTCTTCTCAACAGGCCTTCTCCTTCCTGTTTCATCCGCTTCTGTCAATTCCATACTAACACATCTAAGTCCTCTTACCCAACCATTATCATCTACAAGAACTTCCTTTGGGTTAGTTAGCAAAAGAAACTTGACACCTTCTTCCTTGGCATGATGGACCTCTTCTGATCTTGCTGGTAACTCAGCTTCTCCCCTTCGATAAACAATATATACCTCTGCTCCAAGTCTGAGAGCTGTTCTGGCAGCATCCATAGCCACATTACCACCACCTACGACAGCCACCTTATGTCCGGCGATTATTGGTGTGTCATAGTTAACGTCAAAGGCCTTCATTAGATTACTACGGGTAAGATATTCATTGGCTGAAAATACTCCATTGGCATTTTCCCCTGGTATGCCCATGAATTTAGGCAAGCCAGCACCAGAACCAATGAAAACGGCTGCGTAACCTTCTTCCTCCATAAGCTCATCTATGGTAATAGTCCTTCCAATAATTACATTAGTTTCAATCTTTACCCCAAGAGATTTTACATTATCTATTTCAGCTTTAACAACAGTTTCCTTAGGGAGTCTAAATTCTGGTATCCCGTATACTAATACTCCACCAGGCTCATGTAAGGCTTCAAATATTGTTACATCATAGCCCATCTTTGCTAGATCCCCGGCACAGGTAAGGCCTGAAGGACCAGCACCTATTACAGCTACTTTTATATTATTCTTCTTGCTTGTTTGGCTGGGAACAACCTTGTTCTCCCTAGCCCAGTCTGCTGCAAACCTTTCCAGCTTACCTATAGAAACAGGATCACCTTTAATTCCTCTTATGCATTTTTGCTCACATTGAATTTCTTGGGGACAAACTCTACCACATACTGCCGGAAGAGCAGAATACTTACTAATTTCCTCAAAGGCAGCTTTAGGATCTCCATCTACTATGTGTTGTATAAAACCAGGAATATTAATAGATACTGGGCATCCATCAATACATTTAGGCTTCTTACATTGTATACATCTAGTGGCCTCCAACCTAGCTTCCTCAAAATTGTAACCAAGGCAAACCTCGTCAAAGTTACTTGCCCTGACTTTAGGGTCTTGCTCCCTCACAGGTACTTTATTTAACACGTCCATTTCTTTAATCCCTCCATGTACTTACGACTAAGCTTTAATCACATCTCCAAAGCTAGATTAGCTTTCATGACACTCACATCCAGGATGATGATGGGTATCCCCTTCTTCTTGGCTAAGCAGCATACGTCCTTCTTCACTTTTGTACATCTGAGATCTTTTCATTGCTTCATCAAAATTAACCAAATGTCCGTCAAACTCTGGGCCATCTACACATGCAAACTTAGTTTGATCTCCCACAGTCAGTCTACAAGCACCACACATACCTGTTCCATCTACCATTACAGGGTTCATACTAACAATTGTTTTAATTCCTAATTCCTTAGTTACTATACAGACAAACTTCATCATAATCATAGGGCCAATAGCTACAATAAGATCATATTCCTCATTCTGATTATGTACAAGTTCTTTTATATACTCAGTTACATTACCCTTAAATCCATAAGAGCCATCGTCTGTACACACATATAAGTCCTTAACACACTTTCTTATTCTATCTTCAAGTATAACCAGATCTTTATTTCTAGCTCCAATAATGCAATCCACATCATATCCATGTTCCTTTAACCACTTGACCTGAGGGTATACAGGTGCTGCTCCAACTCCTCCAGCTACAAATAGTATCTTCTTTTTTGATAACTCTTCCTTAGGCATGTCTATCAGCTCTGATCTATGGCCAAGGGGACCAGTAAAGTCCTGAAAGGCTTCTCCTACTTCATATTCTGCCATTCGTTTTGTTGAAGAACCAATTGCCTGAAATACAATAGTCACTGTACCATCATTACGGTTATAATCGCATATGGTTAGAGGAATTCTCTCACCCTTATCGTCCATCTTAACAATTATGAACTGCCCAGGGTAGCAATGTTTAGATACTCTAGGTGCCTTTATATCCATTAGAAAAATCGAATCAGATAAGCTTTCTTTCTTCATAATGGTGTATTTATAATCATTATCCATATCAACATCAATACCTTTCTTAATAGATTGGAAAATCATTATTCCATCTATCCTCTTTTCTTATAACTAAAAACAAGTAGTAGAACTGTTGTATTATAAAAAATCGTTGTTTTTTATTATATTATACATATAGTAAAAAATCTAGTGTATCTTTCATATCCCTAGGTCTTCAATTGAATTAAGCTTTGACAAATAATAATTGCTAAATCTATCATCCTTGGATAAATCTTCTCCAAACCATTCTGGGGCAATGAACTTATCAGCAGCCTCTTCATCTGGAAATTCAACCTCAACAAATACTAGTCCAGACAGCTTTCCCTCAAACACATCTAGCTCTGCCATTAGCCCTTCATCTAGGGGAATTATATACCTGGTTTTTTCTATTATATTACCCTCTGTTTTAACCTTTAAGGTTTCATATGCACTATCAGTCAGCATTAGCTCGGTCTCATTGGACACTATGGCTGTGCTATTGTTATTATCTAAGCCAAACTTTGATTTATAGGTTAATATATATTTATCATTACTTTTTCTTATTCTTAGAATAGGATTATGACATAAATAGCCCTGTTCAATTTTCTTTTGTTGATACCTATCTAGGTGTTCAGGAATTTTTTTGATAGCAAATTTACGTTCTATTTCCATACTTGGTAAACACACCTTTCTTAACTAATCATCTCAAATATGTACAGATTAGGAACTGCAAGATTGTGCCCATACCTTTCTTGGACTAATCTGCTTAAATACGTACAGATTAAGAACTCAAATGCTACGCATTTTCGTTCACGTTGCACTTATCCAAAAAATACATGGCTTTTATTCAAGCAAGCTTGATAAACGCCCTGTATTTCTTGGACTAATCTGCTTATCCTGGACATTGCATAATAAAATCATATTTACAAATACTAGCCTCATGAAAAATCAATTTATTAAGAACTTTATAATATGCGGTTTATGTGGCTGGTGTCTAGAATGCTTCTGGACCGGACTAAGCTCAATCAAAAATCGCAAAAAGGATAAAACTCTAGCCTGCAAAACCTCCGTATGGATGTTCCCCATCTACGGTATGGCTGCCTGTCTATCTCCCTTATGCAATAAGTTAAAGGAAAAAAACACCCTGATTAGAGGAGGGATCTATGCAATACTAATATTCATAGGAGAATATATCTCTGGATTTATTCTTAAAAAACACGGGGCATGTCCTTGGGATTATAGTAAAGCCAAGCTAAATTATAAGGGAATAATTCGATTTGATTATGCACCAGCCTGGTTTTTTGCAGGTCTTATATTTGAAAAACTTCTTAATCGAAACTAGGGAGATAAAAACTCCCTAGTTTTTTATTATTAATCATTATATTCATATGACTAAGCTTAACATATATATGTAACCCTATTCAACTTTAATCTGTTAGCGTAAAATTAGTTTAGGAT
>DUNS01000218.1 GCA_012839235.1 Clostridiales bacterium | reverse complement strand
CGTCTTATCAGAAGCTATTCTTCTCTATAATGATAATATCTGAGCATAATATATATATCCTCATCTTAACACCATTTTACATAAATGTCCATCGTTAAACATCATATCTTCAATTTGCCTTACAATTGGATTATCAATCGCAGACCTTTAGCGGTCAGAACCTTGGCAGAAAAGTTTGCATTAAATGATTTGACCGGATACTTAGCTGTGGAATATCTTGACGCAAGACTTATCCGCAGAGAGGCTATCAAGACCTTGCAGATTTCATAGTAATTAATTTGAGCCTGAGTCGGAAATATCCGGCTCGGGTGGATATGGAGGTGAGCAGAATGCATTTAGTGGATAGTAGTCAAAATCAGAGTGCCGAAGCATTACCTTTGGGTGAGAAGTATATGCTTACCATCAAAGAGGCAGCTTCTTACTTCAATATCGGCACAAAGAAAATGAGAAGAATTGCAGAAGACAATCTTGGGAATATAGCAGTTTTCTGTGGTAACAGATTCCTGATTGTCAGACCGAAGTTTGAGGAGTTTATCCTAAATTCCTCAGAAATATAATTCCGTTTATCTGCCGATAGTAGTTACTATTTCCGGGGAGTAGAGTGATATATACAATGACCGAAAAACACGGCAATACAACGCTTTTGGCAGAGAAAGGAGTTATAAAAATGGCACGACCAGACTTGGGAGAAAAGGATATCTTAAACCCGGAAGAAGCAATCCGTTATTGGAATTTCAGCAGAAGGAAGTTCTATAGTTTTTTAGAGAAAACGGATGGTGGTGATTACTTGGCTTTTTATAAGAAAAGGACACTTATCATCCGTTTGGCATTTGAGCAGTATTTGTTAAAAAATCCAAAGGCAAAGGAGGAGCTTGCAAATGGCAGAAGCAGGAAGAGGGAAGACTAGACGGGATTCCAAACGAAGGGTGCTGCGACCCGGCGAAAGCATAAGAGCAGATGGAAAATATCAGTACAAATATCACATCGATGGCAAACCGCATTTTGTGTACAGTTGGAAGTTGGAGCCTACGGATAAGCTTCCACTCGGCAAAAAGCCATGCCTTTCATTAAGGGAATTGGAAAAGCAGGTTAATTCCGATTTGGATAGGCTGATTAATATCACCGATGGCAATATGACGGTTTGTGAATTGGTAGACCGCTACCTTAAAACCAAAACGGGAGTAAGGCAGAGTACCAGAACGGGGTATGTGACGGTGCAGAGAATTTTGGCAAAGGAGCCTTTTGGACAGAAGAAAATCAGAAGTATAAAGACTTCGGATGCGAAGTTGTTTTTAATAAAGTTACAGCAGGAAGATGGGAAAAGTTACAGTTCCATTCATAATATAAGAGGAGTTCTTAGACCAGCATTTCAGATGGCGGTGGATGATGATATTTTGGTTAAGAACCCATTTGGTTTCCAACTTGCCGGAGTAGTGGTAAATGACAGTGTTACCAGAGAGGCAATCAGTAGAGAGCAGATGAGGAAATTCCTAAAGTTTGTACATGATGATGTGGTTTACTGCAAGTATTACGAGGTGGTGTATATTCTCTTTCATACGGGAATTCGAATTTCGGAATTTTGTGGTTTGACACTTAAGGATATCGACCTTGAGGGCAGAACCGTAAATATCGACCATCAATTACAGAGGACTTGCGATATGAGGTATATCATTGAAGAAACCAAGACCGATGCCGGAAAGAGAAAGATTCCCATAACAGAGGATGTGGCAATGATGTTCCAAGCCATTATAGAGGACAGAGAGCCGCCGAAGATGGAGAAGGTCATTGATGGTCATACCGGATTCCTTTTCTACGATGATGACGGTTATCCACTTGTGGCAATGCACTGGCAGCATAGATTCAATCGTATGGTTGGCAGGTATAACGATATTTACAGAGTACAAATGCCAAACATCACTCCTCATGTGTGTCGCCACACGTATTGTAGTAACATGGCAAAATCGGGAATGAATCCGAAGACCTTGCAATACCTCATGGGGCATTCGGACATCAGCGTCACTATGAACGTGTACACACATATCAGTTTTGATGATGCTGAGGAAGAACTGAAACGGATGGAAGAGTTTAGAAAAGCACAGGCTGAGATTGAAAAGAAAAACGATGCCAAAGCGGTATCGCAGAAAATGTTTAAAGTAGTGTAGCATTGCTACGCGGCAGAACGCTCCGGTTATATATACTGGGGCGTTTTTTTAACCATCTGATTCGAATTAGAATAAAAAATAGAAAAAAGAATTGACAAGCGAAAGCGCTAAAGGTATAATTCTAATTAGAATAAGAAATCGAAAGGAGACTAGGAATGTTTAGAGGCGATATATTAAGAGCAGCACGTGAGAAGGCGGGATATACGTTAATAGGTTTATCACAAGCATTAAAAGAAGAGTATGGTGGTTTGGTTGTTGATTATACGACTCTGTCGCAATGGGAGATAAGTCCAACGGCAGCGCCTAGAAAAGGAAATATAAAAAAGGTAGCAGAGTTTTTAAATATTTCACTTTCTGATTTGTATGACAATGAAATACCACTGATGAGAAGTGAAAGTGAGATTGATATACTAAATCTGATAGAAAGAATTATCAACATTTATAAGGTGAATCCTAATGATGAAAGGATTAAGAAAATTGATACTATTCTTATGTGAAGATGTAGGGGTAGGGAGGAAAATATATGTATTTTGAAAGTGTTGAAGAACAAGCGCGAATCGAAGGGATTATAAGTAGAATTGAATTTATGGCAGAAGAACAGGGATATTCGGATTATAGACATTGCATTATGAAAGCATCTTCTGAATTTTTTGAAATATTATTAGAAGAAGCATGGGATATTATCACACTAACGGCGTTAGAGCTATATGAGAATTCTGTGAAGGGAAGATGTAAAGCAGTAAGACACTATAAATATGAGATTGACGAAAAAACGTTAATCTATTATAGGGTAACAAAGAGGGAAGATATTGCTCTTTTTGAGGTAGAAGAGATGATTATTTTGGGAGTGAAGTTATGATAATTGGTGAGAGATTATATAGAGCGGTACGGGAGCGAGAATTAAAAGGTGTTTCGAGTATAAAACCGGATGTGTTTAATGAAATTTATGATTATAGATATTATCTTGATGCAATGTATAGTCATGAGATTCCAAGCCATACATCATGTAAAAATAAGTTATTTTATTCATGGACTCCTGATTTTGAAATTGCTAAACAATTTTTGGAAGGAACCAAAGGAACGAGAGGATATGTGGCAATAGCATATGTCGATGTTTTTTTTGATACGGAAAAAGGTTTTCCAATCAATTTGTCAGAGGAAATTCTATTTGCATATCCATTAAATAGAAGAGAGAACTGGATTGATATGCTTATTATGAGGGAATACTATTCTGAAACTACAAACGCAGAATATTTACAGTTAAATAATATGAATTATAATACTAGAAAAAAGCCATACTTTTTAAGCAACTTGTTAACAGTGAGAAATGGCGCGTTTTCTTTAGCGGCCAACACTCAAGAATATGTGTTGATTATGAAGGACGCAAAATACAAAATAATTGATGATGTGGAAGCGTATAAACAACCTAATAGAAATAGTAATTTGCTGTACACAGGGATTACACATTGGTTGCTAAAAAAAGCGCAAGAAGACTATTTTTTAAAACAGGTAATTATAAGAGTAATAGCTGCGTTAGAAAAAGATATTGACTTGTATTATAATAATAATGTTATTTCGCAAGCTGACTATAAAGAGATTAATAGTATTGTGGATATATATAAGAAATCAGTTGCCTAATCCTTAGTAGTAAGAATTTCCCTTTTACTACTATTTCTACTACTAACAGGTAGTCACAACTTGCTAAATTATGCTATAATTTGCCTATCTAACAAGCAAACAACAATTTAACCATAACCTCGGAATATCCCGCAAAACTGGGCATTTCCGGGCAAAAAGGAGCAAACAATTACTATGATAAAAGTATTATTCATCTGCCACTTATACTTTTTCCTAGCTGGATTGATTATTTATTTTCTATAACGTTTATCTTTCAGAAGATGATATTCTATGTAATGGGAGATAGTCTCTTGGTTGATGCGAACCTCTTCCTCTCTCAGAATACCTTCATCGTGCTTAAAATATCATGTCTCAATGTGCTCTGACGAGTATACACCGCGGTTTTCAAGAAATAGAATGAACTTACGGGTATAGCCTAGTAAAGTCTGGTTTGTTGCTATGGCTAATCCGCACTCTGACAGATAAGATAGAAAACACTCGTGCTCCACGGTAAAGCTGTCAGGACAATGGAACGAGGGGTTTATACCTCTTATGTTTTGGCGGACCTTACCTGTCTCAAGATATTTGGTCAATATATATAGTGGTCGTCTGTATGTATAATTCATGCGCAAAAGAAATAGGACTATTATAGTCCCATTTCTTTCTACATATCTAAAATTACTTTTTTTGCCCCATATTTTTGTTTTATCCTGCAAATGTCTTCTATTGTTTCTATTCCTAATTCAAACGCTTCTTTTATATCATCGAAGCTAATCAATACTTCGTTTCCGTTTGACCCCTTGAAAATAGCTTCTTCCATTGCAAAATCAATTTCACCATATTCATTATCACGTGTGCATTGAAATTCATTCTCAACTTTATAATAAGTTAATACATCCCCTGGAATACCCCACACATAATCAAAATTCTGTATATGTAGCTCTCCTAATCTAATTAAATTAAGCTTTTCCTCAACAATACTCTTAAGTTTGTTATACACTCTTTTTCTTGTCGCTTTTAAATCAGGATAAAACGACAACTGTTTCTTTTCATAAAATTCTTCTATGACGTCTACGGACGGAAAAGAAATCCTTTGTATTTCAGGAACTTTGCCATAGTGTAAAAAATATTTCTCCTTTGACAAGTATTCCGCCATAAACATACTTTCATGTGCTACAGATAGCACATATTCGCCATTTATATATTCCATCAGATAGTATTCGTTCCTCTCTGGCATAGAATAATTATATTCTTCATAAAAAACATGAATTGAATCATCCTTTACATTTGCACTAAAACGTCCTTTATAGTTTTTACTATCCTTTATAACATTATCTAATTCCTGCTTTCTTTTTTTTACCAAACCAGCAAGTTCTATGAAAATCCGATAGAACTCATTCTCTGGTTGCAATTCTTTGTATACCTTTGGAAAGACTTCATTATCTACACGAACCAAAAAATCTCCATCCGAATAAGCCTCTAATAAGTATTTTCTCCCTCCTTCGTCCTCTAAAAATGCCGCTGCCACGCATCTCATACTCGGAAGGTATATTGTTGTAAGCGAGTCATATGGATCCCCTTGATCTTCATAGGTTCGTAAAACTCGAGGCCCTATTTCTTCATATGGAAAATTAATATCTATAGTTCGAGCTTTTTGCTTTCCCTTTTTCCTAAATGAAATATCCAACGGATTCAAGCTAGCAGTTTCTAAAGCCTCATTAAGCTCCTCTACTCCAACCGGCTTAAATTTATGAGTTCTAAGAAAATTAACAATAAAATACTCTCGATTAGATACATCATCTAGTGTAGGCATATCACAAATGCTAAGTGCATCACTCGTTTCTGCGTCATCCAATCCATAAGCGGCGCATATCGCAATAAGCCAATCTCTAGTTAATGGCTTTTTCAGATATATTTTTTGTTGTAATTGATCTTTGGATATATTCAAACGATCTGCTATTTCTTGTTGCGGATACAATTTCTTAAAATCTGTACCTATTTTCTCTTGCAACTCTTCACTCTTAATTCTAAAAAAAGCAGATAAGGATTCATATCCTAAAGTAATTTCCTGTTGATCATATAAAACTGATTTATTTGAATCAATCATGCTAATCCTAACAATGCACACTATTACTATTAATAATGCACTTTGTTTCTAATAATAGGCAATTCCTTTTTTGAAGGTAAGAAAAGGGACCGCCATTACGATCCCTTTATCTTGAGCTAGATATCATTGTAGTAATCCTTCACGAAAATTACTGTTAAAACGTGTCATTATAGCATTTCCTGCAAGCTGTAGATTCCGGTTGTCAAGACTTCCGAGTAAGGACATCGGTGTCGTATATCTATCTGACCAGCCATTGTAAAGGTTAAAACCTAGCCTTATTAAGGACTTCATTCCTGAAGAGAAATCGACCTCGGTATTATCAAGGCAGGTACGGATACAGTGTTCGTAAGTATCATAGATATATCTGCGTTTTCTATATAGATCTTCATTACCTGATATTATATAAAACAAGCTGGCTCGTTCTACATCACAGGGAGACATATCATCCTCAATTATCATGGTTGTAAAACGCTCCTTATGAGTGTCGCTGACAAATTTTCTTTTCATGTGTATAAACCTCCTACATTAGTTGGGTCTCATTAACTGCCGCTAAGATGATATCCGTATCAATGACCTGTTTATTATTATGTGCACCTATCATTAGTGCCTTTGTAATAATAAGGTTCAGCCTTCTTATGGAACCACCCGAGCTACTGTAGGCTGATAGCATGGCATTGTTATCTATGATGGAGGGAGAAGCTCCGGCAAGTGTAAACCTGTCTTTTATATATTCGACTGCTTCTAATTCCTGAATGCCTGTAAAGTTATAATTAATTATGATTCTCTGGCGAAGTGCTTCATGAGGTTGGCGCATCAAGATACTGTTAAGTACAGGTTGTCCAAGCAGTACGAGTGAAAAGCAGTTCTTTGAATCCATTGAAAAATTTGTTAACATTTTAAGGTCTCTAAGAATATCGCTATTTAAATACTGAGACTCGTCAAGGCAGACTATGTGATGGATT
>DUNS01000217.1 GCA_012839235.1 Clostridiales bacterium | reverse complement strand
CAGCAGTAGTAGGTGAAGCCTGCCCTTTAGTTAATCCATATATTTGATTGTCATGAACAAAATGGGTTATATTAATATTTCTTCTTATGGCATGAATGAAATGATTGCCACCTTCACCGTAGGAATCACCGTCCCCAGTATTAACTATTACGGTCAAATCTTCGTTAGCTATTTTAATTGCTGTGGCTGCAGGAAGACTTCTACCATGGAGTCCACAGAAACTATTGGCACTAACATACTGAGGAGTTTTAGCTGCCTGGCCAATACCAGCGGCCATAACCACTTCATGGGGATCTTTTCCTAAATCATCTAATGCATTTTTAAGGCATCTAAGTATACTGAAATTACCACAGCCTGGACACCAAGCTGTCTCATATGTTTGAAATTTGTTCATATAATTACTGGCCTCCTTTCCTTACAACTTCCACAATTTCCTCAGCAGAAATCTGTCTTCCATCATACTTTAATATACTAGAAGTACATTCAATACCAGTGTATTCACGTATTAATCCTGCCAGTTGGCCCGTTGCATTCTGCTCAACATTAATAAGCTTCTTCGCTGTTTTGGATTTACCTAGTAATGTTTTAGTAGGTAGAGGGTACACATCACCAAAGACCAAAGCACCATATTTATTATTGTCCTTATCTGAATTCAGGATTTTGATTGCTTCTTTAATAGGACCATAGGTAGATCCCCATCCAATAAGGAAGGTGTCACTATCTTCAGGGCCAATAACTTCTGGTTCTATTAAATCTTCCTTTAATTTTTTAAGCTTAAGTAATCGCTTATCCATCATTTTAATGCGAACTTCACTAGATTCTGTAATCCAACCACGCTCTGTATGCTCATCACTATCAGCACTGACCAAGGCCTTAGTCTCACCTGGAATTCGTCTAGGAGAGATACCATCTTCAGTAAATTTATATCTAAGATATTCCTCTCCAGCATCTTCTGAGACTTTATGTAAGGGTAATGGGTATTTGCTAATGTCGAAAGGTTCAACAGTAGCTATAGAGTCAGCTAAGTATTGATCACTTAATATGATCACTGGAATTTGGTATTTCTCAGCTAATTCAAATGCTCTTGCTGTTTGGTAGAAGGCATCCCTATGATCCCTCACTGCCATGACCATTCTAGGAAATTCTCCATGGGAAGCCGAGACAACAAACTTCAGATCACTTTGCTCTGTTCGTGTAGGTAAGCCAGTTGCAGGCCCTGGACGTTGAACATTAACAACGACCAAAGGGATCTCAGCAATTCCAGATAGACCAAGAGCTTCTACCATAAGGCTAAATCCTCCTCCAGAGGTTCCTGTCATTGATCTAGCCCCTGCATAATAGCCACCGATAGCCATGTTAATAGCAGCAATCTCATCCTCAGCCTGTTCTACAACTATATCTGCTGTCATACTCTTAGTAGCCAAGTATTCCATGATAGAGGTTGATGGGGACATGGGATATGCTGCGTAAAACTTTAGTCCACCGGCTATTGCGCCTAATGCTATAGATTGATTACCTGATATAAGAAGCCAGTCCTTAAAATCACTATCTATATGGTCATATCTAGCATCGACCATATTATATCCTTCCTGGATTGCTCTTATATTAATATCAAAGTATTGTGATTTGACAGATCCTTTGATTACTTCCTCGGCATAATCAAGATTTTCACCAAATAGCTTTAATAGAACACCAGTAGCAATAATTCCGAAGACTCTTGGATTACCAATATTCCTAGCGGTTTCTTCCATATTAAGCTTTATGGCTTTCGGATCATCTGTGGGAAGATTGCTATCACAGAGAATAAAGCCATTATCTTTTAATTTGTCTTTGTGTTCAGTTATAGTTTCAAGATTAAATGCTATAATACCATCTAATAAATAACTGTGAGAAGGTAAAGCTTCCGAACCAAATCGTATGATCGAAAAGTTATGACCACCTCTAACTCGGGACATAACATCTCTTGTGGAAAAAACATAATATCCGGACTTCTTAAGGAACTTTTCTAAGGTTGATACAGTTGTATCTATGCCCTGTCCTGCTGCTCCTCCGACCAATATATTATACATATGACTGCCTCCTTTACAATGTAGTGAAGTAATTATATATAAAAATAAGCAATATTACAAGGAAATAGGCAAACATTATCAAATAAATGCGTATATTATCTGATAATGTCCCCTGTAGACAGATTAGTTCAAGGAATACAGAAGGTTTTATCAAGCTTGCTTAAATAAAGGTAATGGATTTTTATAAGTGAAATAATCTGCTAGCCTATGGTATAATTATTCCATAAAGCTAGAGTGGGCTTATTGACAGATTATGAAATATTAATTATTATTATGAAAACATATAATTATGTTAAAATATACATAATAGGTGAATACAAATACTATAAGTTAAATATGGTGACTATAAAGAAAGGTTGGGTGTTAATATGATTTATGAAGTAAAGCCAATAAGAGTAGAAGGATCCAGTCAAGATACTAAATTACATATTTATTCATTAAATAATTCTAAGGAGATAAATCCAGGAGGTGTCCGCCCAATAATTGTAATGTGTCCTGGTGGAGGATATGAAATGACATCTGATAGAGAAGCGGAAGCATTGGGCATGAAGTTTCTTGCTATGGGCTATCATGTGGCAATTCTTCGTTACTCAGTGTATCCAGCTATCTATCCAACTGCATTAATGGAGCTGGCTAGGTCAGTCAGCTATCTAAGAGATAATGCTGATAAATATCATATAGACAGAGATAAAGTTATAGTTCAGGGATCCTCAGCTGGAGGGCACCTGGCAGCAAGTCTTGGTGTGTTCTGGGATAAACCATTTTTAAGTGATGCATTACAATGTACAAGGGATGATATTAAACCTAATGGAATGATACTATGTTATCCTGTTATATCATCGGGTAAATATGCCCATAGGTCTTCTTTTGTTAAACTTTTAGGGGATAAATATGATGAGTTAGTTGATGAGATGTCTTTGGAAAATCAAGTGACCTCAGATACACCTAAGACATTTATATGGCATACATTCCCTGATGATTGTGTTCCTGTTCAGAACTCTATGCTATTTGTCAATGGATTATTAAATCATAAGATTCCAACAGAGTTTCATATGTACCCTGTTGGTGGGCATGGGCTAGGACTAGCTAATCATTTAACAGCTACTCCAGAAGGATATGGGATTCAGGAAGAGTGTCAAAGCTGGATATCACTAGCTGAAACATGGCTAAAAAACATATAAGGATTTTTGTCTTATTGAACATACTGGGTTATAATACATTTGAACAGTAGAAGACTAAAGAAGAAGGGGTTCTAAGAGTGAATACTAGATTAATAGAGGTTGAAAACAGTAGAATAGGTGCTGTAATTTCATATTATAGAGAATTCTATCAAATCTCTCAATTGAAGCTTTGTAAAGGGCTGTGTTCAATTGCTACTTTATCTAGGCTTGAAAGTGGAGAAAGAGATGTGGATTCTCTACTTATAGAGACTCTTTTAGAACGACTAGGAAAAACTTCAAACCATTTTGAACTAATTTTAACTGACTTTGATTATGAAACTTATCAGATGAGAGAGGAAATCAAAAATCTAATTGAACAAAAGCAATTGAAAAAGGCTGATGAGTTACTTACCCTATATGAAAATAAGCTTAACATAAAAAGCAATGTTCATAGGCAGTTTGTAGTAGGACACAGGGCATTACTCAATGAATTGGAGGGTGGGGAAGTAGAAGAAACTATAGATATGCTAATGGAAGCTATATCTTATACCATCCCTGGATTTAAAGTAAGTAAAATAAATGATTATTATTTTAGCAATATGGAATTAAATATTATAATTAAATTAATCGAGCAGTACATAATAAAAGGATCAATGTCCAAAGCAGCTAATCTTTCAACACAGGTTTTAGAATACTTAGATACATTTAGTTCCATGGAGAGAAATAATCAACTTTACCCCAAAGTGGTGATTTTGAAATGCAAACTATTAATTGAAGAGCATAAATATAAAAAGGTAATTGACCTATGTGATAAAGGTTTGGAGAAAAAGCTGGGTAGTAAGAAGCTGGAGTTTCTAGGTGATTTATACTTCCTTAAAGCTAAAGCAATTGAGCTATCCCAGAAGAAAAGAAAAGATGAGATCAAATCTATGATATGCCTTGATAATTACCTAAAAGCATTATATGTATATGATTTTTGCAACGATAAGGTCCCTGCTGAGGAGATAAGAAGCCACATACAGGAGGAATATAAATGGGAATGTATCGATTAGGTGACATCATTCGTATGAATAGGAGAGCTCTATCTATTACTCAAGAACAACTTTGTGACGGTATTTGCTCTGTAGAAACATTGTCTAGAATGGAGACAGGAAAGCAAAATCCTGGTAAAGACATATATGAGTTACTCATGGAACGAATGGGTAGAATTAGGGAAAGAGCTTATTCTATGCTTTCAATTTCAGATATTAAAATACTTGATCAGATGAAGCAATTAGAAGACTATATTAAACTTTATGATTATGAAGCAGCTGAAGCTATATTACATGATTTGAAGAAAAATCTGGGAGATAGTATCCTTGATAGACAGTTTCTAATACGAGTGGAAAGTATAATAAACTATAGGTTGAACAGAATTAGTAATAATGAGTTCCTAAAGAAATTAAAAAAAGCCATACGATTGACAATCCCTTTATACGGGTCAGTATCATTGTCTAAGTGGCCATTTAGTATTAACGAAACTCGTTTATTAATTAATATATCTACGGCATATGCAAAGAAAGGCAATTACCATAAGTGTATTAACATTTTAGAAGAGGCATACAATGCTATGCTTCAAAGCTATATGGATAAACAACAAAGAATTGAACATCAGGTAATAATAATTAATAATTTATCAAAGTGGTATGGTGTTATAGGGCAACATTATAAAGCAATTAAAATATCCAAAGAAGGGATTAAGCTTTGTAGAGAATATAATTTGGGCAATGTTTTGCCTGTCCTTCTATATAATATTACTTGGAATATCGAGAGGTTGATGGATAAAAGGTTGTTGCATTCAGATCACAACAGGGAGTGTATTAAATATCTTAAACAAGCTTATTACTTGTCTTCTGCTATGCAACAACCCTTCACCGAACAATTCATAAAAAAGCATCTTCATAAAAGATATAACATTAAGCTATTCAATTGAAAGTCATACTAGTTTTTAGTCGATTTCAGGAAAATCGCTTTGAATGGTTACATCGCCTGGATTTCCCACATATTGTACAGCCACATTAACAACAACGAGGAGTGCGAATACGAGTAACAGTTTTTTAAACATTTTCATATAAATACCTCCTTAAAATAATATAATATGGTTACATATAGATTATATTACCAATAAATATAAATAACCATGTCGTATTTGGAAAATTTCCAAAATTAAGTTTTCCAAATACGACATGGTAATATTATGTAAAGTATTTTACAATATAGCTAGTAGTCGTTATTAGACGACAACTTTTCTCAAAAAGTGTATGGGGATACACGGAAAGGGCTCTTCACAGGAAGAGTTCTTTTTTTGTGAAAAAATTAACCAACCGGTCCATTGGCAAAATACTTATCTAGTTTTTCTTTTACAAAGGCGATAACTGGCCCTAAAGCAAGAGCTACCACTACCGTAACAACGCCAATAGTACTGCCAAGAAGTTTACCAATAACTGCAGCCGCCACATCATAGCATATACGTATTAGTCTAAAATGCCTCTTATCAAACTTAGAAGCAATAATAAAGGCTACAGCATCATAGGGTGAGGTACCTAGTTCAACAGACATGTAGGTTGCCGCAGCAAATATAAAGATTATTAATGAAGGTATCAAAACTGCAATTCTAAGTATTATATTTTCCTTTGTAAATAAGCCTTCTGGAATAACCATGTCAAATATCCAGGTAAAAAAATCAGAAGAATATCCAATTAAGACCATGTTGGCTAAGGTTCCAATCCCTATATGTGATCGGTCGAATTTAAGAACAACAATTAATAATAGTCCGTTAGATATTAACAGCCAGGTTCCAAAATCAATACCTAGCTTATTAGCTATACCCAGATTCATAGTGCTTGCAGGATCGGTCCCGAAATTCAATCTAATTAAAAATGATAATGATAAACCCATCAAGATAACCGCAATAAAAACAGCTATAATTCTTCTTTTATCTTTATAATGTTTCATGCTCTGTATCATACCCTTTTAGAAATCTGCAAAATTTGGGCCCAAGGCACAATATTTGCAAAGTGAATTTATAAAATTCACTTGTGAGAGAATTATCTTTCACACTATACCATAATAGTATAAGATTTCCTATACAAACCTTTCTCATATGCTTAAAATACCAGTGTTTTTGGCCACATAATATGTTATCATATCTATTGTTTTATTACTATAGGTAAATTAACGATATGAATAAGAAATATTGCAATATATATGGAGATATATTGCAAATCCTCGTGGACTTTTTTGTGTATTTTAACATAGGGATTTTATTTAGAAAAAAGTCTTATATTTGACAAAATTATATATTATACTTCACAGGAAATAAAAACCAGGCATTAAAAAAGATGAAAGATGATAAGTAGGTATAATAGATATATTTTTATACCTTTAATAAGGAGAGAAAACTGTATGGACGACAGGAATGTAGAAGATATCCTTAAAAAGCAAGTTAATGATATCATGAATGAACAACCACAGAATGGGTATAGAAGATCTCAAAAAAAGAAACCTGTTAAGAAAAAAAAGCACAGATTTCTAAAAAGGATGGGTACTGTAGCTGGCATATTACTTATAGCAATTCTTATAGTCTTTGGGACAAAACCTGGAAGAAGCATGGTATATAAGTTTGCTAGTCAATTTCTTTATAATTATATGAATAAGGATCTAGATAATGGTAAGGCAAAGGATGATCTTGTTATAGATGATAATCCTCATTTAAGGAAAGAAGATTATGTAACCAATTATCTTATTTTTGGTATTGAAAAAATAGGAGGGGCAAATAACACTGACACTATTATGATTGCCACTATTAATACTAAGAACAATACACTCAAGCTAACCTCCTTGCTAAGAGACAGCTATGTAGATATTCCTGGGCATAAGGCTAATAAGCTAAATTCCGCTTATTCCAGAGGAGGGGCAAAGCTACTTATAGAGACAGTACAGGATAATTACAAGGTGAAAATAGACGGTTATGCATCAGTTGACTTTGAATCATTTGAAAAGATAGTCGATTTATTAGGTGGGGTAACAATTGAGCTAGGTAAAAAAGAAGCAGCATATCTTAATAAGACCAACTATATATCTAAAAAGAAGAATCGTAATGTAAAAGAAGGAATTAATAAATTAAATGGAAATCAGCTGATGGGATATGTTCGAGTAAGAAAAGTAGAAACCTTAGGTGGTGCCAACAATGATTATGGTCGAGTTGTTCGCCAACAAAGGGCACTAAAGGCTATGTTTGAAAGCTATATCAAATCCAATGTATTCAAGCTACCAGGAATCACTAAGGAAATTCTGGGGCATATCACTACCAATGTTTCAGAAGATCAAATAGCTAAAGCCATGGCTAATGTTGTGGAGAATAGAATTACCACACTAGATACAATCCGTATTCCAGTAGATGGATCATTCGACGCACCTAAGAAATATAATGGTGTAGGCTATCCTATTGTACTTAACTGGGATGTTAATAGGGTGGAGCTATATAAGTTTATCTATGATGATACTGAAGAAGAGGCTAAGGAAGCCTTGGGTAGGTTACAGTAAGATGTGAGATGTGACAAGGGGGATGTGACAAGGGGACGGGGGTGTTGACACGCTGTAGT
>DUNS01000216.1 GCA_012839235.1 Clostridiales bacterium | reverse complement strand
ACCGGAGTACTCCAGTGATAGGAGCTTTGTGAATAAGTTCAGGGGAGAAGCTCAATCTGCAGCAGGTTTATCCCATCCCAATATTGTTAATGTCTATGATGTAGGTGAAGACAGTGGGCTCTATTACATAGTGATGGAGTTAGTAGAGGGTATAACATTAAAGAGATTTATTGAGAAAAAAGGTAAACTTGAGATAAAAGAAGCAGTTGGAATCACAATTCAGATTGCTCAAGGTATGGAGGCTGCCCATAATAATAATATTATTCATAGGGATATAAAGCCCCAGAATATAATTATTTCTAGAGAGGGTAAAGTTAAGGTAACAGATTTTGGTATAGCAAAAGCTTCAAATTCTAATACTATAACCTCCAATGCTATGGGATCTGTGCATTACTTATCTCCTGAGCAAGCTAGAGGTGGATATAGTGATGAAAAAAGTGATATTTATTCCTTAGGTGTATCCCTATATGAAATGTTATCTGGTAAAGTTCCTTTTGCAGGAGACAATACTGTATCTGTAGCCCTCCTTCATATTCAGGGTGAAGCGGTACCACTAAGAGAGTTAGAACCAGATATTCCAATCAGTTTAGAAAAAATTGTTCAAAAATGTATGCAAAAACGATCAGAGAGAAGATATCATTCTGCATCAGAGTTAATTGCTGATTTAAAAAAAGCAATTACCTACCCAGATGGAGAATTTGTTCAGATTCCTGCATATGCTGCCAATGATTCACCCACAATTAATATATCTGAGGATTTAGGTAGAATTAAAAACGGATCCTATATGGATGATGAGATACATGATCAAAACACTGGATATGTTGGTAATGGGATTGATGAGGATGAAGAAGATCTAGATAATGTTGATACTAAGATGGACAAATTTGTAGTAGCAGGAAGTATTATTACTATAGTTATACTTGCTCTTACAATTACTTTTATCGTGTTAATGTTTGTATTCCCTAAGGGGGACAAGAAGCCAGGTGGCAATGACACAGATATTACTGTTACCCCTGAACCAACTGAAGAACCAACTCCTACAGTGGATCCTAGTGCTAAGACCTTTGAAGTACCAAGAGTATTGGGACTAACTAAGGAAGATGCGGAAACATTGATTAAAACTAAGTATGAAGATGCAATAATTCGTTATGACGAGGACTATTCTGACGAATATGAAGAGGGTCTTGTTAGTGAGCAGTATCCTGCTGAGAACACCGAATATCCAGTAACTTCAGAAGTTAGAATTACTATTAGTATAGGTAAAGAAGCGATTGAAATACCTGATGTATATGGACTTGCTGAAGCTCTTGCTATAGAAAAGTTATCCGATGATAATTTTGGTTTCGTAGTTAATAAAGAACTTTTGGCAGATAATAATATTCCAGAAGGAAGTGTCATATCTACTAAGCCAGAAAGAGGAACAAAGTATGGAAAAGGTAAGCCAGTTACTATTGTAGTAAGTACTGGACCAGAGAATAGTCAGGTTGTAGTTCCAGGTCTCATTGGAACCACGGAAAATGTAGCCAGAACACTATTATCAGATAGTGGACTTATTCTAGGTAATGTTAGAACTGAACCCTCAGAGACTTATCCAGAGGGACAGGTTACTTATCAAAGTACTACAGCCGGTCAATTGGTTGATCGAGGTGCAACAATTGATATTATTGTAAGCTCAGGACCTAGTGATGAACCATCAGATACAACTACTGTAAGATATATTGGTGAGGTTTATATTGACATTAATCCTTTTGATTATGTTGGGGATGGTGAAGCAGAGATAGTACTTGAAATGGAACAAGACGGCTGGGTAACTACAATTATGGAAGAGATGAGATCAATGGGAGAATTCCCATTCACCCTTACTGGAATTGAAGGTGAAAGTGATTCTCCTGGAATAGTAATAATGTATGTTGATGGAGTGCCATTTACAATGCCTGGTGAGGCTGAGCCTAAGACCTGGATTGTACATTTTGAAGCAGTGGAGGAATAGTTTGAAGGGAAAAATTATTAAAGGCATCGCTGGATTTTACTATGTTCATTCACCTGAGAATAACTATATATATGAATGTAAGCCCAAGGGGATTTTTCGTAAGCAGAAGATAAAACCTTTGGTTGGTGATGATGTAGAGATTAGTACAGAAGATGTCCCTGAAGGTAGTGGAGTTATAACCGATATTCTTCCCCGTAATAATGAATTAATAAGACCAGCTGTTGCTAATGTAGATCAGGCATTAGTTCTATTCGCTGCAGCTGAGCCAGAGCCCAACTTGAATTTACTTGATCGTTTCTTGGTTATGATGGAGAAGCAGAATGTAAGAACCTCAATATGCTTTAATAAGATGGACATTGTATCTAATAAGAAGATGTCCTCTCTTAAGGATATATACGCTAATTGTGGCTATGATGTATTTGCATCTAGCATCATTAACGAAGAAGGAATACATGAAATTTATGAATATATAAAAGGTAAAACTACAGTACTTGCCGGCCCCTCAGGGGTTGGCAAGTCTTCCTTAATTAATAGACTGGCTCCCAATGCCAATATGGAAATAGGAACTGTTAGTGAGAAAATAAAAAGAGGTAAGCATACTACTAGACATTCTGAATTAATATATGTAGAAGAAGATACTTATATTATGGATACTCCAGGCTTTAGCTCCCTGTATATTAATGAAATAGAAACAGATGAATTAAAAGAATACTATATAGAGTTTAAGGATTATGATAGTTATTGCAGATTTATTGGTTGCAATCATATTAATGAGCCAGATTGCGCTATAAAGGATGCGTTAAATAATAAGAAGATTAGTGATGTCAGATATAAAAATTACATTTTGCTTTATGAGGAACTTAAGGTACAGAAAAAATACTAGAAAGGTATGGGTGTGATATGATAAAATTAGCTCCTTCAATGTTAGCAGGGGATTTTAATAGACTAGGTGAACAGATCACGCTTTTGGAGAAGGCAGGGGCAGAGTATCTTCATATAGACGTTATGGATGGTAGCTATGTACCAAGTATAAGCTTTGGTATGCCTGTTATTTCTTCTATCCGTAAGAATTCTAATATGGTCTTTGATGTACACTTAATGATAGATGAGCCCATAAGATATATAGATGACTTTGCTGAGGCGGGAGCTGATATAATTACAGTTCATGCAGAGGCCTGTAAGCATTTGAATCGAACAATAGCAAAAATCAAGGAAGCAGGATGTAAGGCGGGAGTTTCTCTTAATCCTTCAACACCTCTTAATGTATTAGAGTATGTCTTATCTGAACTTGATATGGTGTTGATAATGAGCGTAAACCCTGGATTTGGAGGACAAGCATTCATCCCTAACTCATTAGATAAGATAAAAAGCTTAAGGGAAATGATTACTAATCAGGGATTAGATATTGACATAGAAGTAGATGGAGGCATTAACAGCTCTAATGTTAGTGAGGTTATTAAAGCAGGCGCTAATGTAATTGTTGCTGGAACTGCAGTGTTTAAAGGTAATATTGAAAATAATATTATGGATTTTAAGAAGGTATTTGATACATTTAAGAATTAAAGGATACTGATAGTAAGATTTAAAACCCCAGCTTTATGCATATGGCCCAAGGCTTGTGGACAGTGATGAAAGGCATGTTTATAAAAATGAGGAATAATAATACTCCTAAGCTATTGATTATCACCGGTGGGAACATCGATGAAGTATTTCTTAGAAAATTAGTCGATATAAATCAATACAGTGAAATTATAGCTGCTGATCATGGTTTAGTAGCAGGAGATTACCTAAATCTTCCACTAGATTTTATTGTGGGGGATTTTGATTCTGTTCCCAAGGATATTATAGATAAATATGGAAGGAATAATGTTCCTATATTCACATTTCCCACAGAGAAAGACAAGACTGATACAGAGCTAGCTATTGAATTAGCAATCCAGCAAGGTGCTAAATCCATTGATATAGTTGGAGCTACCGGAAGTAGGCTAGACCATACTCTTGCCAATATGCATTTATTAACTATTCCATTGAAAAAGGGAGTAGAGGCATACATAATAGATGCCAATAATAAGTTCTACCTTAAAAAAGATTCCTTTGCTATACAAAAAAACAATCAATATGGAGACTATATATCCTTTCTTCCCTTCCATGGGGATGTAAAGGGTCTGAGCCTAAAAGGCTTTAAGTTTCCATTAGATAATGTTATCCTCTCTGCAGGAGAGAGTATATGTATAAGTAATGAACTAGTAGATGATACTGGAGAAGTTTGTTTTACAGAGGGAACTCTTATGGTATTTGAAGCAAAAGACTAATAATATATAACCAGGAAGGAAGAAACACCAATGAAACTAGGAATTGTAGGATTGCCAAATGTGGGAAAGAGCACACTGTTTAATTCTTTAACAAAAGCAGGAGCTGAATCCGCTAATTATCCATTTTGTACTATTGACCCCAATGTAGGAATCGTTTCTGTTCCAGACGAGCGATTAAATGTATTAAAGGATTTATATCAATCTCAAAGGGTTTTACCAGCTACGATAGAGTTTGTGGATATAGCAGGATTAGTTAAGGGAGCATCTAAAGGAGAGGGTCTAGGTAACCAATTCCTTTCTAATATAAGAGAAGTTGATGCCATCATCCACGTAGTTCGTTGCTTTGAAGATGGCAATATTATTCATGTTGATGGATCTGTCGATCCAGCTAGGGATATTGAAACAATAAATCTGGAGCTGATATTCTCAGATCTGGAGATATTAGAAAGAAGAATTGCTAAAACAACTAAAACAGCAAAAGCGGATAAATCCGCAGAGAAAGAGCTGGCTATGCTTAATCGCCTAAAGGATTTTATGGAAAAAGGTAGATTGGCTAAGGATTTTGAAACAGAGGATGAGGAGGAAGAGGAATACTTAGGAGAGTATAATCTTTTAACATCAAAGCCTGTTATCTATGCTGCTAATGTTAATGAGGATGATCTGGCCGATGAAGGGGTCAATAATGAATATGTTAATAGGGTAAGAGAGATATCTCAGAAAGAGAACTCCGAAGTATTTGTTATATGCGCTCAAATCGAACAAGAGATAGCTGAGCTTGATGATGAAGAGAGAAAGATGTTCCTTGAAGACCTAGGATTGAAGGAGTCTGGTCTTGAGAAGCTTATAAAGGCTAGCTATAAGATACTTGGACTTATGAGCTACCTAACTGCTGGTCCCCAAGAGATTAGAGCTTGGACTATCAAAATCGGAACTAAAGCGCCCCAGGCAGCTGGTAAGATTCATTCGGATTTTGAAAGAGGCTTTATTCGAGCTGAGATTGTTAACTATGATTATCTTGTTGAATGTGGAAGCTTCAATGCTGCTAAGGATAAAGGTTTAGTACGTTCGGAGGGTAAAGAATATGTGGTGCAAGATGGGGATGTTATTTTGTTCCGCTTTAATGTATAAATAACGCTAGATAGTAAGAGAACATTACAAGGAGGGTGAGGTAGTAAATGTTAACATTATTAAGTACTAATATAAGATTTCCAAACTTGGGTATTGAATTTACTGACGTTGGCTCAGGTATTGATGTTTTTGGTTTTCATATCGCTTACTATGGAATGATTATAGGATTAGGTATGTTACTAGGATGGTTGATTGCTACCTGGGTTGCTAAGAAAACAGGTCAGGATCCTGAGTTTTACTTAGATTTTGCTCTTGTTGTAATTATAATTTCTGTTATTTCTGCAAGATTATACTATGTAATATTTGCATTTGATGAATTTGAGCATAATATTCTATCAGTATTTAACCTAAGGACCGGTGGACTTGCAATATACGGGGGAATTATAGGTGCTATTCTTACAGCAATTATATATTCTAAGATTAGGAAGTATCCCTTCTGGCTTCTCGCTGATACTGGCTGTATTGGGCTTATTACTGGGCAAATGATAGGACGTTGGGGTAATTTCTTTAACAGAGAAGCTTTCGGCAAATACACCGATGGACTTTTCGCCATGCAGTTAGATCTAAGGGATGTAGCTTTTGAGTTTCGTGCTCCCTTGGACTACCTACAGACAAAGTATGCAGGGAAGCCTGATGCTTTGGAAAGGGTTCTAGAGATTAGGAATAATCCCATAATGGTAGAAGGAATTGAATATATTCAAGTTCATCCAACATTTTTATATGAATCCCTATGGAATTTTGTACTTTTAGTAATTTTACTTTTATATACTAAGTATAAGAAATTTGATGGGGAGATTATGCTCTTATATCTTATGGGATACGGATTGGGTCGTCTATGGATCGAGGGTCTTAGAACTGACCAATTATTCCTTTGGGGAACACCGATTGCAGTTTCCCAGTTATTATCTGCTCTAATTGTTTTTGTGGCCCTAGGAATGTTGATTTATAAGAGAGTTAATGGAAGAAAAGCTTGAGAATTGACAATATTGGGACTAAAGTACTAAAATATATTTTTGTTCCCAAATATTGATATATTGTGTCGAAATTTAAGATTAAACACTAGATATTGATTATTACCGCAAAAATAGCAAGAAAGACTTATATATTAAGGCTTTCTGTGCTATTTTTTTTTCTTTTCATGCTTGCCATATTCCCATAATTGATATAGAATATACCTATAAGTGGAGTGAAGTGGTGCATAGTGGTATGAAAATCCATTAAAGTGGTTTGAAACACAGTCAAGATAAAGAAGGTGTGGTCACATGTTTATGGGTGAGTTCAACCATTCGGTTGACGCTAAAGGAAGAATAATTATACCGTCAAAATTTAGAGAAGATCTGGGGGAAGAATTTGTTATTACCTTAGGTCTTGATGGTTGTCTCTTCGCATACCCTGACAATGAATGGACACTCTTTGTTGAAAAGCTTAAAACACTTCCTGGAACAAAAGAAGCAAGAAAACTACAGCGCTATTTTATGGCAGGTGCTGCTGCATGTGAAACGGACAAGCAGGGTAGAATATTGATACCTGCAAAACTTCGTGAAAGTGCCAAGCTTGAGAAAGACATCGTTTTTGTGGGAGTTCTTAACAAAATTGAAATTTGGAGCAAGGAACGTTGGGATGCAAATAACGACTATGATGATGTGGATGCAATAGCGGAGCGTATGTCAGAGTATGGCATTAATTTCTAAGGAAGCATCAAGGTATGTTAGAGTAAACTTCGTTCACAGGGATGAAAGGCATGGTTATTGAAATGGCATTTAAGCACAGGTCAGTACTTTTAGATGAAACAATTGAGAGTCTAGGAATTAAACCAGAGGGTATATATGTAGATGGTACCCTTGGTGGTGGCGGACACTCATATGAAATAGCCAAAAGACTTTCCACTGGTAGATTAATTGGTATTGATCAGGATGAGGCAGCCATAAAGGCAGCTAGTGAACGGTTGAAGGAATTTGATGAGAGGGTCACTATTGTCCGAAGCAACTACCGACAGATGAAAGAAGTTCTTAGGGATTTGCATATGGATCAAGTTGATGGAATTGTACTTGATCTAGGAGTATCTTCTTATCAGCTGGACACGAAAGAGAGAGGATTTTCATATAATGAGGATGCTCCTTTGGATATGAGAATGGATAGACGAAATTCTAAAACTGCAAAAGACATAATCAATGGGTACAGTGAAATGGAGCTGTATAGGATTATTAGAGATTACGGTGAAGATAAATTTGCAAAGAACATTGCTAAACATATAGTACGGATGAGAGAAGAAAAACCTCTAGAGACAACATTTGAACTAGTAGCTGCAATAAAAGCAGCTATACCAGCCAAAGTTAGAGCTGTTGGAGGTCATCCAGCCAAGAGAACATTTCAAGCTATTAGAATTGAGTTAAACCAGGAGCTTGATGTATTAAAAGATACACTGGAGGATATGATTAATCTTCTGAAACCAGGTGGAAGACTCTGTATAATAACATTCCACTCACTTGAAGATAGAATTGTCAAGAGTCATTATCGGACAGCCCAGGATCCTTGTATATGTCCACCGGATTTTCCTGTATGTGTATGTGGTAGACAATCTCTTGGAAGGGTTATAAGCAGAAAACCTATATTACCATCTGATGAAGAAATAGAAAATAATAAACGTTCTAAAAGTGCAAAGCTTCGTGTTTTTGAGAAGGCAGTGCAATAACTTTTAGATAATAACCTTATTCTTAACAAAAGATTAGTATATGACATCAAAGGGAGTCACAATATATGTAGGAGAGGGGAATTAGCATGGGTGCAAGGAAGAGGAGACAATCATTTAATAATAGGACAAGTTATATTAATGGTAATGCTGCCCTAAAATACAATAATGCGCCAGATATCAGGAGAGAAAGGGAGCAATATGAGGTTACTTCTCCAAAGCCTAGGCAGCGTAGAAGACCAAGAGAATTGCAAAGCTTAAGTCTTGGTTCATTATTTATGCTGACTGTTGCAATTGTAGCAACTTTATATATATGCGTTGAATATTTACAATTACAATATAAAGCTAATCACATGGAAAAAACTATAATCTCCATGGAAGAAACTTTGTCAGATATGAAGGATATTAATAAAGCAACCTATGACTCGATAAATTTAGTATATGATTTGGATTATGTATATAGGGTAGCAGTTGAAGAATATGGAATGGTATACCCTAATAATAATACAGTTATAACTTATAATAGCAATTCAGCTGGTTATGTTAGACAGTACAGGGATATACCGGAATAACATTTATTGGTTCCATTATCACAGAAATCATAACACACATGAGGTTTAGCTATGATGAGAAATGAAAGCCAACATGCACTAAAGGGGCAGAATAATAGGATGGTAAAAAACAGAAAATTCAATTCACGAATGCAAGCAAAGCTGTTGCTTGTATTTTGTGTTGTTTTTTTATCTTTGCTTGGTTTGATGGGAAAATTAGTATACATAGTGGTCCATGATGGAGATAGGTATGCTAAACATGTGCTTTCAAGACAGTCCTATTTAAGTGCTGTTCTTCCATATAAGAGGGGAGATATTCTAGACCGCAATGGAACAGTTCTTGCCAGAAGTGAGCTTCAATACAAATTGATTTTGGATCCTAAACGGCTACTGTTAAATCCAGATAGCACACAATCAACTATTAATGCCTTAGAAGAATACTTTCAGATAGAACCTTCCACAGTGTCAGAAATACTTAGTAATAAGCCAGATAGTCAATACGTAGTTCTTAAGAAGAACTTGATGTATGATGCTGTCAATGAGTTTGAGACACTTATGGAAGGAAACGAAGCAATAAAAGGGATTTGGTTTGAAGAAGAATACGTCAGAGCTTATCCATATGGAACATTAGCCAGTGATGTAATTGGTTTTACTTTAGCTGATAATACTGGGTATTATGGTATTGAAGAATATTATAATGAGGAATTAAACGGAATTAATGGAAGAGAATATGGATACTATGACTCAACCCTTAATATAGAGAGAACAATAAAAAAAGCTGAGAATGGTAATTCAATAGTTTCTACAATTGATGCTAATGCACAGAGGATTATCCAAAAGCATATTAAGGAATTTAATGCTGAATTTGGAAGTAAGAATATTAGTATATTAATTATGGATCCTAACAATGGTGAAATTATAGCCATGGCATCCAATACAGAGTTTGATTTAAATGACCCAAGGAATTTACAGGGTATTCTTAGTGAAGAGGAGATCAGCCAATTAACTGATGAAATGAAAATGGATGCCCTTAATGAGCTGTGGAAAAATGATGTTATCAGTAGTGGATTTGAACCTGGTTCAACATTTAAACCAGTAACTATTGGGGCAGCTTTGGAGGAAGGGCTAGTTTCAGTTCACTCAACATTTATATGTGATGGTGGAGAGCAGGTTGGTGGAAGCTACATAAAATGTAGTAGAAAAAGTGGACATGGTGAAATAACCTTAGCAGAAGCTTTAAAGTATTCCTGTAATGATGCTTTGATGCAGATTGCTGAATTATCAGGAAGAAGTATCTTCTATCAGTATCAGAACAGATTGGGACTGGGACGTAAGACAGGAATTGATCTACCGGGTGAAGAGGCTGGTATACTTATTCCTGAGGATGGATTAAACCTTACTGAACTAGCAACCAGTAGCTTTGGTCAATCATTTACCGTTACTAACCTACAACTTGCAGCAGCCTATGCATCTCTAGTTAATGGAGGCTATTATTATCAACCCCATATAGCCAGAAAGATAATCAATGATAATGGTGCAACTGTAAAAGAGTTTGGCAAAACACTTGTTAGACAAACTGTATCTCCATCAACCTCTAAGTTTATTCAAGAGGCCATGTATCTAACAGTTGAAGAGGGTACAGCTAAGTGGGCAAAGGTTCCAGGCTACGCAGTTGGAGGAAAAACTGGTACGGCTCAGAAATTGCCAAGGGATGCCAAGACCTATGTCGTATCCTTCATAGGAGCAGTACCTGCAATTAACCCTGAGATGGTTATACATGTTGCTATTGATGAGCCTCAAAATGTTGTGAAGCAAGCGGATAGTTCTATCGCTACAAAACTGGCAAGTAGAGTTCTTATAGAATTATTGCCAGCCATAGGAATATACCCTGAAGGTGAGATTGATTATCTATTGCCAAAGAATGATGAGGATGGGGCTATAACTAATGAAAGTACAGCAGCTAATGGAGATAATTCAGCTAATGAAGCTACATCCAACAATGATAACAGCCAAGTAAACAATAATACTGATACAGAGCATAACAATAGTAATGGGGCTGACCAAGAAGTTAATGATTCTTCTAATGATGAGCAAGGAGATAATGAAGTTATTGAAAACTCTGGAACAGATGAAGATATAGAAACAGGAGATACTACTGAGACAGAGGATGATATTGAAGCTCCAATCAATAATTCATTTGAGGCATTGGAGGAAGACTTTGAACCAGATGCAATTGGTGTAATTGATCCAATAGATGAATAAAGAGGCACGGGTTGTAATAAAATGAAACGATAAGAGTTTCAAGGTAATGATGACCTATGATCCGTAATAGAACATATAATAGAAGAAATGTTTTTGTAGCAGTTGTAGTGATTATACTGGTATCGGTATTACTTACAGTCAGGTTGGCTTATTTGATGATTTATAGATCAGAAGAATATGCTGCCATGGCAAAGGAACTCCATGAAAGAGAAAGACCGATAAAGGCTCAAAGAGGAAGTATATTTGATAGAAATGGTGTAGAAATTGCAACTAATAAGCCTGTATGTACTATTTCAGTTATATATAGTCAGGTTAAAGATCCAGAAAGAGTTATTGATGTACTTTCTGATGAACTTGGTTTAAGCAAAGAAAAAGTAAGAAAACGAGTGGAGAAAGTATCCTCTATAGAAAGAATTAAGTCCAATGTGGATAAAGAAGTTGCAGATAAAATTCGAGAATATAAACTCGAAGGTGTTATGGTGGATGAAGACTATAAAAGATACTATCCTTATGATAGTTTAGCCTCTAAGGTAATTGGGTTTACTGGTGGAGACAATCAGGGTATCATAGGCTTGGAGGTCAAATACGAAGAATATCTAAAAGGTATCGATGGAACAATACTTACTCTTACAACAGCTTATGGTGTAGAAATAGAAAATGCTGCTGAAGATAGGATAGAACCCCAAGCGGGAAACGATCTTTACCTTAGTCTAGATGTTAATATACAAAAGTACGCAGAGCAAGCAGCTCTTAAAGTAATGGAAGCAAAGAATGCTAATAATGTTAAATTAATAGTAATGAATCCTCAAAACGGTGAGCTCTATGGAATGGTTAATGCTCCTGAATTCAACCTGAATGACCCCTATACTTTAATTGATGAAATCGCTAGAGAATATGAAGATCAGACATTAAGCTCAGAAAAGGAGACGGAGCTTCTCAATGGAATGTGGAGAAATGCTTGTATAAGTGATACCTATGAGCCTGGATCTGCATTTAAAATTGTAACAACCACTGCCGCCTTCGAAGAAGGGGTGGTATCCTTAGATGATAAATTTTTCTGTCCTGGATATAAAAAGGTAGAGGATAGAATTATTAGGTGTCATAAGGCCGGAGGTCATGGAAGTCAGACCTTTGTTGATGGAATAAAGAATTCATGTAATCCAGTATTTATAGATATTGGTGCTCGGGTTGGAGTGGATAAAACCTATTATTATTATGAAAAGCTAGGTTTGTTTAGTAAGACTGGTGTGGATCTTCCTGGGGAGGCCAATTCAATAATGCACAAGAAGGATATAATAAAGGCTGTTGAACTTGCTACAATGTCCTTTGGTCAGTCATTTCAGATAACACCACTTCAGTTATTAAGGGCTACAAGTGCTGCAATCAACGGGGGAAAGCTGGTTACTCCCCACTTTGGAGTGTCGGTAAAATCATGGGATGGAAGAATTATTAAAACCTTGGATTATGAGGAAACTCCTGAGGTTGTAAGTAAAGAAACTTCGGAAATTGTCAAGGATTTATTAGAGCAAGTAGTATCTGATGGAACAGGTAAAAGAGCATATCTTCCTGGACTTAGAGTTGGTGGCAAAACTGCCACTTCCGAGAAACTTCCTAGAAGGACAGGGAAATATATATCCTCATTTATAGGCTTTGCACCTGCTCAAAATCCTCAGGTAATAGCAATTGTTTTAATCGATGAACCTACTGGTATCTATTACGGAGGAACAATTGCAGCTCCAGTTATAGCAGAACTATTTGACAATATCTTACCTTATATGGGAGTTGAACCTGAATATACGGAAGAAGAAAAGCAAGAGTACAAGATTGGCACTTTTGTTGTTCCTGATTTTATAGGGAAAACCAAATCAGATGCCAAGGCATTGTTTAAAGCATATGAATTTGATGAGTTATATTCCCTTGGGGAAGGTGAAGTCGTTACCGAACAGTTCCCTTTACCAGGAGAGACCGTAGATTTGAATACTAGCTTAGTATTATACTTTGATTAATTCATGACAAGTGAATTGGCTTGCCAATTCATCTTGTATTACTGCTTCTTATTATTTTATTGATATTGTTTTTTTGAAGGTTATAAAGTATAATAGCTTAGTTAATAATACATATGAAAAGCCTAATGGCTAGGCGGATAGGAGCTTACATGAATTATTCAGTAATATTACCCTGCATTATTTCCTTTGTTGTGTGTGTTATACTATGCCCACTACTAATTCCCTTTTTGAAAAAACTTAAATTTGGTCAATTCGTTAGGGATGACGGGCCAGAATCCCATCTAAAAAAGTCAGGTACACCAACAATGGGTGGAATTGTTATAGTATTAAGTATCGCCATAACAAGTTTGCTTTATATAAATGATTATCCTGACATAGTGCCAGTTTTATTTGTGACTATAGGTTTTGGAATTATCGGATTTATGGATGACTACATAAAGGTTGTTATGAAAAGGTCATTGGGTTTAAAGGCATGGCAGAAATTACTTGGTCAGATACTTGTAACCGCTATATTTGGTTATTATCTAGTTAATTTCACCGATGTGGGAACCTCCATGTTAATACCTTTTTCCAAGGGACAGTATCTAGATATATCTTGGATGTTTATTCCAATGTTATTTATTGTGGTTCTTGGCACAGTTAATGGTTCTAACTTTACTGATGGGCTTGATGGGTTAGAATCAAGTGTTACAGTTCTTATTGCTACATTCTTTACTGTAGTTGCCATAGCATCTGAGGAAGGGTTTACCTACTTAAGTGGTGCTTCAATATCACCAGTTACTGGAGCAGTGGCAGGTAGTTTATTAGCCTTCCTATTATATAATGTATATCCAGCAAAGGTATTTATGGGAGATACAGGTTCTTTGGCACTTGGTGGATTTGTAGCGGCTACTGCTTATATGTTGCAGATGCCTCTATTTATTATGATTATTGGTTTCATATATTTGGCTGAAGTACTTTCAGTTATATTGCAGGTTGGATATTTCAAACTTACCAAAGGCAAGCGATTATTTAAAATGGCCCCCATACATCATCATTTTGAACTTATGGGATGGTCTGAAACTAGAGTCGTTGCTGTGTTTTCAGTTATAACTGCTATTCTTTGTCTGGTAGCATTAATGGCATTGAATTAAATAGTGTGGAGGAAGGGCATGCAGCTTGGAGCTAAAAGAGTTTTGGTTTTTGGTGCTGCAAAAAGTGGTGTTTCAGCAGCAAGATTACTACAAAAGCAGGAAGCTAGGGTTATACTATATGATGCTAATTATGAGTTAAAGCTAGAGGATTTTAAGGAAAAGCTAGATGTTAAACATAATTTTCAGCTTATAACTGGAGAACTTACAGATGATATGTCAGATTGCCTAGACCTAGTAATTTTAAGTCCGGGAGTCCCAGATGATCTTCCTGAAGTGAATAAATTCAAGGAGAAGGGTATCCCTATATGGGGGGAGATTGAACTAGCCTATAGAAATTCAAGAGGGAAGATAATCGGAATTACAGGAACCAATGGGAAGACAACAACTACCTCTTTAGTAGGTGAAATTATGAAGGCCTACTATAAGGATATATATGTAGTTGGTAACATAGGAAATCCATTTACCGATATTGCCCTAAAGACAACAGAGGATACGGTTATTGTAGCCGAAATCAGTAGCTTTCAATTAGAAACAATAGACGAATTCAGACCTGAGATTTCTGCTATTCTTAATATTAGTCAAGAGCATCTTAATAGGCATCATACAATGGAAGCCTACATTGATTTAAAAGTAAGTATCACTAAGAATCAGGCTAGAAATGATCTTTGTATATTAAACTATGAAGATGAAATTCTCAGAAAAATTGGTGAAAGATTAAATACAAAGGTTATGTATTTTTCTAGTGAAAGACCCTTAGATAGAGGGATTTTTATTGAAGACAATATAATTTACTATAAAGATGAGGATAAAGAACAAAGGGTATGTAGTACAGGGGAACTAAAAATTCTTGGTAAACACAATTATGAAAATGTGATGGCAGCCATAGGAATTGCAGTAACAGCTGGGGTACCTATGGAATGTATTATAGAGACAGTTACATCATTTCAAGCCGTAGAGCATAGAATTGAATTTGTTGAGACTATAGGAGGAGTTACTTATTATAACGATTCGAAAGGAACCAATCCTGATGCTTCCATAAAAGCAGTTAAAGCAATGAGTAGTCCTACAATTCTCATAGGTGGTGGGTATGATAAAGGCTTGGAGTTTGATGATTGGATAAATAGCTTTGATGGTAAGGTCAAGTGTATGGTTTTGCTTGGCCAGACCAGGGAGAAGATAGCTGAAACAGCAAAGAAACATGGCTTTGATAATATTATACTGGTTAATAGTTTGGAAGAGGCAGTAAAAATAAGTGCCAAAAAAGCAGTTTATGGTGACGCGGTTTTATTATCTCCAGCATGTGCTAGTTGGGGAATGTTTGATAATTATGAGAAGAGGGGCCGATTGTTTAAGGAATATGTTAGAAGAATGGTCGATTGATGCCGTATAGAGGCATTATGTTGGTTTGCAGGTTAGTGTGAATTACATTCACACATAAGAAAGGCATGGATATTAATATGCGCAGGACAGCAGGTGAAGTTAATAAAAAAACAATATATAGATACTATGACTATAGCTTGTTATTTCTGATTCTTTTTCTAGTAAGCTTCGGCTTAGTTATGATTTATAGCACAAGCTCCTATAATGCACAAAGAATGTATGGAAATGCTACATATTATCTGGAGAGACAGGCATTGTTAGCTGGTGCTGGTATTTTAGTAATGTTATTTGTATCTAAAATAGATTACAGGATTTATTTTAATAATTTACCGATAATAAAGGTTAAGCCTATAATCTTTTTGTATTTCTTATGTATTGGACTACAGATATACGTATTAAAATTTGGAGAAGTAATCAATGGTGCAAAAAGATGGATTAGTCTTGGTAGTCTTGGACGTTTTCAGCCATCAGAGTTATCCAAAATTGCGGTTATATTATTCACTACATACATAGTTCAATTAGCACCGAGAAAGCTTGATAAATTCACAGGATTTTTGAGAGTAGTGTTATTTATTGCACCACTTCTTGGACTAATTGTTATAGAGAACTTCTCCACAGCCTTAGTTGCTGGAGTTATAATGGTAGCTATATGCTTTGTTGCTAGTAAGAAAAAAGGTTATTTTGTTATCTCTGCCTTTCTTCTTATTGCCCTTGGAGCATTGCTGATAATATTAGAACCATATAGATTTGAGCGTATTAATATATGGCAGAATGTTGAAACCCATCCAAAAGGTTATCAAATACTTCAGGGCTTATATGCAATAGCATCTGGAGGGGTATTTGGCAAGGGCCTTGGAGAGAGTATGCAAAAGCTTGGGTTTATACCTGAGGCACATAATGATATGATATTTTCTGTGATTTGCGAGGAATTAGGTCTATTTGGGGCCTTTGCCTTGATTTTACTTTTTATATTACTTATTTGGCGTATTTTTATAATTGCTATAAACGCACCTGATTTAACTGGGGGACTTATTGCAACTGGAGTTATGGCACATATTGCAACACAGGTATTAATTAATATTGCAGTTGTAACCAATACCATTCCATCTACAGGTATTCCCTTACCTTTCATCAGCTATGGGGGTAGTTCAGTAATGGTTATTCTCTTTGAAATGGGAATTGTACTGAGTATATCCAATCAGATAAAGGGAGAAAAGTAGGAAGGGCAGCCAAAACACTTTGATTCACGAGGACAAAGAAGGGTTCATATAGTGATATTATATTTCCTTAATTGTCTGAGGTGTTCTATGTCCAGTATCAAGGTGGTTGGAGGTAAGCAGTTAAAGGGTGAAATAAAAATACAGGGTTCAAAAAATGCAGCTTTACCAGTTATTGCTGCAACAATTTTGAATAAAGGAATTACTATACTTAGGAATTGTCCAAAAATACTTGACGTGTTTCACATGATTAATATTCTTGTGGAATTGGGATGTAAGACTAGCTGGGATGGTAATATCCTAACTATCGACAGTACAGATATAACAACACCAGTGGTTTCTGAGGCTTCTGTTCGCAAGATGAGAAGCTCCATATTGTATATGGGTGCTCTACTTGGCAGATGCCGGGAAGTTACAATTGCCTATCCTGGTGGATGTTCTATTGGAAAACGTCCAATTGATTATCATTTAGATGCGATAGGAAAGATGAATGTTACAGAGGAATTGGATAGGGATGGAGAGATTATCCATTGCTATACTAATGAAATACTGGGAAACGATATTTTTCTTGAATTTCCTAGTGTTGGAGCAACACAGAATGTTATTCTAACTGCAGTTTTATCTACCGGAAAAACCCGGATATATAATGCTGCAAGAGAACCAGAGGTAGCAGAGCTTTGT
>DUNS01000215.1 GCA_012839235.1 Clostridiales bacterium | reverse complement strand
CTGAAATTGCAATCAATGCACAGCCCATGAAAATAAACATGTCCGACAGGTTGAAGACAATTCTACCTAACTTCTTAAACTTAGTATTAAAGCTAAAATAGTCAACAACATATCCTTTATTGTATCTATCACCTACATTACTTATGGCTCCCCCTAGGACAAATGATAATCCTAGCTTTAACATTCTCTTCCCCTTCTTAGGTAGAAGTATGGCAAAGATAATTAAAAGAATAGCAAGTAGCAATCCAGATATCTTTTTTATAACCTCCATCTTGCCTTCCATAAAATCCAGCATCATACCACGATTGTAGTGCTTCCTGAGTATAATCTTTCCTTTAAGAATCTCTTTACGTTCACCAAGCTTAAGATTATCTTCCATGTAATTCTTGATCATGGTCTCTGTGATAACAATTGCTATAACAATTAGGATGTAAATCATGGGGATTCCTCCTTTATAAAGTAAAACCACGAGTCAGATTAATTATAGGTCTTTTGTATTTGCATAAATAACTGTAAATCATAGCACAAGGATCATTAAGCCACAGGATATAGGCCTAACACTTTAGCTCTCTTCAAAAAGTGATTGTGAATCTATGAGTTCCACAAAAACAGATAATCCTATACCATTATAATTAAGTGCCTTATGATTTTTCTTATGGTTAGATTAGGTAATAATTAAATATAATCATTTTCATTAGTAAAATCAATATATTGCTTTTCTACACTTTCATAATTCTCAGCATTGTTTTCCCTACTCCATACTATATCCATATGTACTATTTTAGACGGTACACCAGCTATAATACAATTATTTGGATATACCTTCTTAACAAGACTCTTTGCTCCTACAACACTTCCCGGTCCTATCACAGCACCATACAAAATCAAACAATCTACGCCAATCCAGACATGATCATATATCACAACTTTCTTACTTTTTTGTTCTTCCATTAAGGAATTTATATTCTTACCTGTCTTAAGATCAAATATAGAATGTCCATCATTGGTTCTTACATGAAAATAAAAACTTATACAGCAATCCTTTCCGATTGAAATACTGGTATTTCGGTGAGCTATAATACGATAACTATGGCCGATCGAAGTTCCTTCACCAATAGTGGTTTTTGACCCCCTCAAACACTTTAGTACTCCCCTTTCCATTAATCTGCATTTATCGCCTATTTTGAATACCGAATCAGTACTAAATGTCCACTTTGTATTTGCTCCTAAATATACATTATTACCAATTTCAACATCCACACCATCATCAGTAGTAATAACTATATCCTCCGCATTCTGCATGGAGCCTTGCCCTATGATTAACTTTGAGTTATAACCGTTAAGTATCACCTTGCTATTTCCTATATCACCTATAATTTGATTACCATATGAATCATTATATATGCCATAAGTAAATTGAGATTTATCAACAATAATAGGTTCATGAGCAAAATATGCATAATCACTCATATGCTCATATCCACTATCACCAAGAAATTCCGTAATTTCCTTATAATATCTCAATGGTATTATTACATAAAATTTTTCTTTATTGTTTCTAAGAATATCTATAGATTGAATTTTGTAATTATCCACCAGATCTTTATTACTATCAACGGTACAATAGACATCGATATTTGCTTGTTTTTTAAGTTCAAGCCTAGTTTTATCTCCGTAATCACTTTTGCCCCAAATTACAACTTTTCTGCCCATATGATTTAAAGACGTACAATTAACAATATTATTTATTTGGTTTACCTTCATATTTTGATGCCTCCACTTTAAGAAAATCGCTAAACCATGCATATTTACAACGTTTCTGGTATACATCTATTTACCTGTTTGTTATTTATAGTCCTCCATTATAAAGCCTTCCACAAAACTACATATCTCTTGTTTCTTCATTATATCCTATTTCTATTACTTTCAATAATTCATTTACCATTTTGCTTCCATCCAAATCATTGTGATGAAAATGACTCTCATGATATCCAATATTCTTACCCCAGAAACCACATTTATCATTCTATTAAAAATTTATACAGCAATTCTTTCAGATTAAAATACTGTATTTCAATGAGCTACAATACGATAATTATGACCGATTGAAGTGCCGTCACCTATAATGGTTTTTGACCCCCTCAAACATCTTAGTACTCCTTAGTCCATTAAGTAATTTTGTAATTTTACCCTTTAAAACATCTTTCTTTTCTCTGAGTTTAAAGTGTTGTTCAATATAGTTCTTTACATTACAGCCAAGCAAAATACTGCTAGAGCAATTAAGATATATATCATATAGACCCATCCATTAAGGTATTTGCCGAATTATAATAACTTTATTCCTTCTTTGTCTAGAATTCTCTATATCTATATAATTAAAATTGACATACTCATTATATGGATTATATCATAATATTGGTGTTTAGATACTAGAAAAATTAGAAACTAAAAAACTTCGACCAGGACACATGTTTGTTCTGAAAGGTATAGTAGCTCATTTATATGATATCCAAAACCCAATCCATATATAAAATATTGCTTTACTTCTTTTCCATACCAATGTCTTGCATGCATAAATGCTTCCGCAGCTATCCGACCATTAGTATGAAAATAATATGATGCATCGCCATTCTGAGCAGCAAGAGCCATTAAACCACAAGATGTAAACTCCACCCTATACCCTTCTTTAAGAAGTGCTTGTGGATCATTCGGTTCAGATGTAAGCTTATCTAGCCATATAGCATTGTCGTAAGGCAAAAATAATGTATAATAGAATTACTACAATAGTCTAAATAGAGGACTTATGGCTAAATATAACAGTTATACAAAAGAATTTAAAGATTCTATTTTAAAGAGATTAGAGCAAAATGAAAACAGAGTTAGCTGAAAACTGATTGCTTAATCCTATAGCTGAAGAAGCACAGGATTAAAATGAGACAACTTATTTGACAATCACCGTTTAGCATAGTCATACTCGTTACAAATTATATTTATACTTTATATATTATTTTGTAACATTGGACTTGTGCCTAGGATATTACATTGGTCAAGTTCATTTTGGGTCACATCAACGATAAATCATTCAATATTTACAGTTTTTTGTCGATATAAGTAGTATAATGGTGTTAGTATATAACTATGGACACGGAAAGTTGAACATTCTATAATAAAATAAAGGAGTGTTCAAACATGGCAAAAAATCAAAAATCCTATACCCCAGAATTTAAACAACAGATTGTAGATCTG
>DUNS01000214.1 GCA_012839235.1 Clostridiales bacterium | reverse complement strand
TCAAAAAAAATAACGCATTTATATGATCTAGCACTTAAAGTTGGTGCTCCTGTTATTGGTCTTATTGATTCTAATGGTATGAGATTGCAGGAAGCTACTGATGCTCTAAACGGTTTTGGTGAAATATATCAGAAGCAAGCATTTGCATCTGGTGTGATTCCGCAAATCACAGCTATATTTGGTAATTCAGGCGGTGGTTTAGCTGTTATGGCTTCTTTAAGTGATTTTTCATTTATGGAGAGCAATAATGCAAGATTATTTGTTAATGCTCCTAATGCCTTATTAAATAATTACAAAGAGAAGTTAGATACTGCTAAAGCTGATTTTCATGCTAAAGCGGGAACAATTGATTGTGTAGAAGCTTCTGAAGAAGATGTTATTAATAAAATTCGTCAGCTTCTTTTAATTCTGCCATCTAATAATGAAGATGATGATTCATTTGATGATTGTACTGATGATTTAAATAGATTGGTTCCACAATTTGAATCAGATGTTAAAGATCCTGCTAAAGCTTTAGCAGATATTTCTGATAATCAATTCTTCTTTGAGATAAAATCTGATTTTGCTCAGGATATGGTAACTGGTTTCATTCGTCTTAATGGAATGACAATAGGAGCAGTAGCAAATCGAATGGAATTACTAGACTCTGAAGGTAAAACCACCAAGAAATTTGATGGGTCTTTATCTAGTGATGGATGCGATAAAGCTGCGAGCTTTATTACAATATGTGATTCTTTTAACATTCCTGTTTTAACATTAACCAATGTTACGGGATATGCGGCAACTGTTGAAGAAGAAAAGAAGATAGCTAAGGCAGCTGCAAAGCTTACCTATGCATTTGCTAATGCTACAGTTCCTAAGGTTAACCTAATAGTAGGTAAAGCCTATGGTAGTGCCTATGTATCTATGAACTCCAAGCATATAGGTGCTGATATTGTATTTGCATTACCTAATGCTGAGATCGGTACTATGGACTCTAATCTAGCTGCTCAAATCATGTATTCTGATGAAGATAAGGATGTTATTAAAGAAAAAGCAAGAGAATATGCTGATCTTTACTCAAGTGTAACTTCCGCTGCTAGAAGAGGTTATGTTGATAGCATAATCGAAGCAGAAGCAGTTAGAAAACACATGATTTACTCCTTTGAGATGTTGTTCACAAAGAGAGAAAGCCGCCCAGATAAAAAACACGGATCCCTACTATAGAATGAGGTGAGATGATGGGAACACTAAGCTCAATATTAAGCAATACTTTAATAGTTACACTTACAAAAAATTCATTATCAGAACGATTAGAAATTGCAACCCTTAACACTTTACTTGGTGTTATAACTGTCTTTTCTGTTCTGATCTTATTAATACTTCTCATCTATATGTTTAGGATTTTTCCATATATTGAGAGTAAAAAAAAGGATAAGAAAAATAATATAACTGATAGCATCGAACCAGTTATTATATCTAGTGAAAAGAGTGAGTCAATTAATTTAACTGACAATCTAGAGCTAGTAGCTGTGATTACAGCAGCTATATCTGCTTCAATGGGTGAAGCAGTACCTGCTGAAGGGTTAGTTGTTCGCTCTATTCGTAAAGTCAATAAAAGAAGATAAATAACATAATAAATTGATAGGCATTTAAGAATGCAAGAACAAGGAGGATTATTCATGAAGAATTATACAATTACTGTAAACGGAAACACCTATCAAGTAACGGTAGAGGAAGGTTTCGGATCACCTATAGTTACACAACCAGTTCAAGCGGCTCAACCAGTGGTACCTGTTCAAGCGGTTGCTCCTACACCAGCTCCTGCAGCTGCTCCAGCGGCTCCTGCTCCTACAGGTGGTTCTGCTGGTAAAGAAAAAGTAGACTCCCCAATGCCAGGTAAGATCATTTCCCTAAAAGTGAATGTTGGTCAGTCAATTAAAAAGGGAGATGTTGTCGTTATTCTTGAAGCAATGAAGATGGAGAATGAGATCGTAGCTCCTGTAGATGGTACCATAGCAAGTATTAACGTTACAGCTGGTCAATCAGTAGAAGCTGGAGATTTATTAGTAACTATAGATTAATATTTTATGCATAGATTATTAAAACATAATATGTGTAAAGTCCCAAATGGGAGGTTTATTTAAGATGGACTATATTATTAACACATTTCAAGGACTAATTAATGATTCTGGATTTTCAAGTATAACATATAAGAATGTTATTATGATATTTGTATCATGTGTCCTTCTATATTTAGCAATTAAAAAGGATTATGAACCATTACTTTTAGTTCCTATCGCATTTGGTATGCTTCTTGTTAACCTATTTCCTGACATTATGGCAAAACCTGTTTATGATGCTAGTGGTGAGCTATTAACACCAGGTGGTTTATTACATTATTTCTATCTTGGAGATGAATATGGCATATGGCCATCATTAATCTTCTTGGGAGTAGGAGCCATGACTGACTTTGGTCCGCTTATAGCTAATCCATCAAGCTTGCTTTTAGGTGCTGCAGCCCAAGTAGGTATATTTGCAGCATATTTTGGAGCTATATTACTCGGATTTGAAGATGGAGCTGCTGCTGCAATTTCTATAATTGGTGGAGCAGATGGTCCTACATCTATATTTTTAGCATCAAAATTGGCCCCTGAATATATGGGCCCAATAGCTGTTGCAGCCTATTCATACATGTCATTGGTTCCGATTATTCAACCACCGATTATGAGGTTATTAACTACAGAAAAGGAACGTACAGTAAGAATGAAACAGCTGCGTCAAGTATCCAAGACAGAGAGAATTGTATTTCCAATTATTGTAACAATTATTGTCGTACTTATTCTTCCAACAACTGCTCCACTGGTAGGTATGCTTATGCTAGGAAATTTATTTAGAGAAAGTGGAGTTGTACGCCAATTAACAGATGTTGCATCTAATGCATTGATGTATATAATAGTAATTCTACTTGGTACATCAGTTGGTGCAACTACAAGTGCAGAGGCATTCTTAAATTTCGCTACACTAAAAATAGTATTCCTTGGCTTAATTGCCTTTATGATAGGTACTGCTTCTGGAGTATTATTTGGTAAAATAATGTATAAAGTATCAGGTGGTAAGATAAATCCATTAATTGGTTCAGCGGGTGTATCTGCCGTTCCTATGGCTGCAAGAGTATCTCAAAAGGTTGGAGCAGAATATGATCGTGGTAATTTCCTTCTTATGCATGCTATGGGACCTAATGTAGCTGGTGTAATCGGTACAGCAGTTGTGGCAGGTACATTTTTAGCGATATTTGGAAAATAGATATATAGTTACAGTATATAAAGAACTAAATTTATTAATTTGAACAGGAGGAAGAGTTATGGCAGAACAGATAAAAAAGCCCGTTAAGATAACAGAAAC
>DUNS01000213.1 GCA_012839235.1 Clostridiales bacterium | reverse complement strand
TTTGAACCGCTGACCTCCTCATTACCAATGAGGTGCTCTACCAACTGAGCTATAACAGCATTACATGGTTTCAAGAACCTTATTAAGCTTCATCTTGATCCTAGTAAGTGCGTTATCGATAGTCTTTGGTTCCTTGCCCAATACTTCGGCGATTTGGATATACTTCAGGTCACACATATACAAGTCTAAAACCTGTTTCTCTAGGTCGCTCAGACGCCTTACAAGTTCATATTCTATCATACTGGTATTCTCTTTGTCAATAACTAATTCCTCAGGATTAGACACATTTCCCTGATGTATTGTATCCACCAGCTTTTCTTTCTCTTCTGCATCCCCATTTTCTCCATATGCTGGAGAATATAACGAAATATATGTATTAAGTGGAATATTCTTCTTGCGATTGGAAGCATTAATTGCAGTATATATCTGCCTTGATATACATAAATCTGCAAAATTAAAAAAGGAGCTATCCTTAGTAGGATCAAAATCCCGGATAGCTTTATACAAGCCAATCATTCCCTCTTGAATCAGATCATCTCTATCTCCCCCTATCAGAAATAAGGCTTTCGCCTTACTTCTTGCTAGGTATTTATATTTCTCAAGAAGATAATCCATTGCTGATTGATCTTCGTCCCGTATCAGAGCAACTATCTCATTATCAGATAAGTTTTTATATTCAGTTGATGACATAGTAACCTCCATACCTTTCTTCTGTGTGAACTTCGTTCACGCTAACCTGCAAACTTTGGGCTGCAGGCACAAAGTTGCGATTGAAAAATCTTGATTTTTCAATCTAACCTAATCTCTGCCTTACAATCTCATAGGAAAGCACTGCCATGGCAACAGATGCATTAAGGGAATCCACATTCCCATACATAGGTATCTTAGCCGTGAAATCACATTTCTCCTTGATTAACCTTCCTACTCCTTCTCCCTCACTACCAATTACAAGCCCAATAGGCCCTTTAAGGTCCATCTTATACATAAGCTCCCCATCCATGTCAGCGCACACAAACCATAAGCCCTTTTCTTTCAGCTCTTCAATAGTCTGGGATAGGTTTGTTACCTTTGCTACTGGAAGGTAATTAATCGCTCCAGCCGAGGTCTTAGCAACAGTTGCTGTCAGTCCCACCGCCCTACGCTTAGGAATAATAATACCATGGGCGCCGGCTTGATGGGCAGTTCTTATCATTGCACCAAGATTATGGGGATCTTCAATACTATCAAGCAATATGATAAATGGATCCTCACCTTTCTCCTTGGCATCATTAAGTATGTCCTCAACCTCAGCATATTCATAGGCTGCTGCATAGGCGATGACCCCCTGATGCTTACCTGTTGTAGAAATCTGGTCCAATCTCTCCTTTTTCACAAAGGAAATTATGGTATCTGACTTTTTAGCTTCTCTTATTATTGTTCTAACTGGACCATCCTGATTTCCCTCTAGTACGAATAATCGATCAATGGTTTTTCCTGCCCTAAAGGCTTCTATTACTGAGTTACGTCCTTCAATTGTAAACTCTTCATATCTCATAAATTAGTCCTCTCTATACATTTCCTTATAGTAATTTTGGTATTCTCCCTTTGTTATACGCTCCATCCAATCCATATTCTCTAAGTACCAAGCTATTGTAAGCTTAATCCCCTTGGCAAATGGCGTTTCTGGTTCCCACCCAAGATCTGATTTTATCTTATCAGGAGCAATGGCGTAACGGAAATCATGGCCTTTTCTATCTTCAACATAGGTAATTAAATCATGAGATATGGATTTTCTTCTTGGATCCTCCTCTGGCAACATTTCAAGAAGGGAATCAATAACCATATTTACTATCTCAATATTCTTCTTCTCATTATGTCCACCAACGTTATACACTTCCCCTATAGGACCACCTTCTGCAACTATATCTATAGCCTTACAATGATCATCCACATATAACCAATCTCTAACATTAAGGCCCCTGCCATATACCGGAAGCTTTTTACCATTAAGGGCATTGTTAATCATTAATGGAATTAGTTTTTCTGGGAATTGATAGGGTCCATAATTATTACTGCATCTTGTTATATTGGCTGGAAAATGGAATGTATCCACATAGGATTTCACCAATAAATCTGCAGATGTCTTACTGGCTGAATATGGGCTATGGGGATCTAAGGGTGTTGTTTCATAGAAGAATCCCTCATCATCCTCCAGCTCTCCATACACTTCATCAGTTGATACCTGTACAAATTTTTTACCCTTTTTAAATCCATCCTCAGTCTCCCAGGCTTGCTTTGCTCCAGTAAGAAGATTCAGGGTTCCAAGAACATTAGTATTAACAAAAACCTCAGGATTTTTTATGCTCCTATCCACATGACTTTCAGCAGCAAAATGGATCACTATATCAATATCATAAGTATTAAATATTGAAAGTATTTTATCTTTGTCGCATATATCCACCTTCATAAACTTATAGTTATCTCTATGTTCAACTTCCTTTAAATTCTCCAGATTACCTGCATAAGTAAGCTTGTCCACGTTAATAATCTTTATACTATCTCCATATTTTTTCATCATATATAGTATGAAATTAGATCCTATAAAACCTGCTCCACCTGTAACTAGATATGTCTTCATAATTTATAACCATTCCTTTCATCATAGCATGCAATTTTTCTACATGAAAATCTTTGATTTTCATCTTATGCAGTGCACATTATTTGCAAAGTGAGTGTAAATATATTCACTACTGAAAAATCTCGATCTTTCAATCTACTCCCAATATTCTTTAAATGCTTCCTTCCAATCCTTCATAAGATAATTATGTCTTTCCCTAAGTGCCTTATTATCCAGTACTGAGTACATAGGTCTTTTAGCAGGCGTAGGGTATTCTGAGGTTTTAATTGGCTCAACCTTAACATCCTTATGAGCTGTTTTCATTATTTCCACAGAAAAGTCATACCAACTGCAGCTACCCTCACAGGTACTGTGATATATACCATAGCTTTCAGTTTTTATAAGAAAGGATATTACCCTGGCAATCTCTATGGCACTAGTAGGGGTACCAATCTGATCACATACAACCCTGATATCCTTACCAGCTTCGGCAAGACTAAGCATAGTCTTTACAAAATTCTTCCCCTGACCATAAACCCAGGCAGGGCGAAGTATGAAATATTTATTGCAATTCTCTTGAACAAAGTTCTCTCCTGCCAGCTTGGTCCTTCCATAAGCACTTACAGGATTGGTAGAATCACTTTCTATATAGGGTTTAGATCCCTTACCATCAAACACATAATCTGATGATAGATGAACTAATACTGCTCCAGTTCTCTCTGCTGCCATAGCAAGATACTTAGGACCCAAAGCATTGATCTTATAAGCTTTATCTTCTTCACTTTCACACAAATCAACTGCTGTATAGGCTGCGCAATTAATGATTATATCTGGCTTAACCCTATCTATTATTGTTCCCACAGCTCTTTCATGGGATATATCCAGTTCTTCTATATTATACTCTATATTAGGGGTCCTACTAGTCAAATATAATTTATATTCATCATTACTACTTAGTAATCTATATACAGCTTGTCCAACCTGGCCAGAGACTCCGGTGATTAGTATCCTTTTCATTACAATAACCATACCCTTCTTCTATGTAATTCCAATTTACATTCATCTACAATTTTACATGAATATTAATCTACCAAAACTCCTGTTATTTTAGTTTTAGTATAATCAATTAATTCCTAAATTACAATTTATTTTTCATATGTTTAATTTCCACTTAACTTAAATAGGATTATGACTGTATTATGTTGAACAAAGCCACAATCCTATTGTATACATTTAGCTTAACATACCACCTAACATCCCACTTAGGCTACAGATCACCAATACAGTGAACATATTCCCTAGGGGAAGAGGGGATGATTGGTTCATTATTAGGGATACTAGCATTAGAATGACAAAGTAGATTATACCCATAAGTAATCCCCATATAAATTTCTTTTGTTCCACTTTTTTTCCTACATAAAATCCTGACAAAAGGGATGAAGCTATGTAAGCCAGATTAATACCAACGCTTGTTACCATGGTTGGTAAATTAAGCTTTAACATGAGCAAGGAAAGGATTAATAAAATAATTGCAGTTATTATATAGGCAAAGAATAATCCTTTTAGTAAATATACTATCTTTGTATTATGACGGATTGTCTTATCCATTAGACACCTCCAACCATTTATACTAGATATATATTATTCTTATGTGTAAAATATTCGTAATTAATAGACAGGTTTATTCCTGAAGAAGCCCCTCTACTGAATAATTAGTGCTGGCATTCCACAGGAGCCACTCATCATAGCCTGCCTCATAGACTCCATCAATCTGGGCCCTAACCTCTTCACCACCGTATACCATATAATGCTTTATCCAGGAAGCAGTAAAGTCTTGAAGCCAGGGTCTTACAATGGCACGATGCTCTCCTTCTGGAATCTCCTCCAGCTTTTCCTTAGATGCATTTAGAACTTTTCTTACTATAAGAAGTGGCTCCAAATCAGGGTGTTCTATCCCATAATTACCTTCACCAAAATGAGAAGGATATATCATAGGGCAGATATAATCTAGATATTTGGCCATTTCCACGTAGTTTTGTCCAACTAATCCCGCATCTATACTAGAGCTTATTATAGTTCCATACACATCCGCTGCAACAAATACTCCAAGAGGCTTAAGCTTCTCATAAGCATATTTGGTAAATTCAATTATTATATCCTCCTTAGATTTGGTTTCTGACTCCTCTCCAAAATCAGCTTCAGCTATTCCCTTCCCAGTTGAGAAACGTATATAGTCGAATTGAATTTCATCGAAACCAATCTCCGCAGCCTTAGTTGAGACCTCGATAAGATAATCCCAAACCTCATGATTATAAGGATTAACCCAGCACTCTCCATTATTATCCCTATACAGTGAACCATCCTTGTTCTTAATTGCCCATTCATGCTTCTGCTCAGCTGCATAGGGATCTTTAAAGGCAACAATTCTAGCTATTAAGTAAATATCTTTTTCTTTTAAAGCTTTAACTAGGCCCTCCATATCAGATATTACATTAGTAGTAGCATTAATTTCCTTGGCCAAAGGACTGTCCATATGGTAAGCTATCTTACCAGTGTCCCCTTTGACATCAATTACCATAGCATTAATTTCAGTAGTATCTGCTATATCGATTAATCTAGCAAAGTCCTCTGAATTAGCTTTAGCAGATGTCACATATATACCTTTAGCCTTCACTGGAGCTCTTTCAATAACTTGTGTGACCTCCTCCCCTTCTTCTGCCTCCGGAGTTACTGTTGGCTCTGCTGTGGGGACAACTTCTGTTTCCATATCTGTGTCATCTACCACTAAACCATCTAGGGCTTTATCTCCTTCGGAATTGGAGGAATAATCATTCTTCTTTTTTTCTAGCCCAGTAAAGTCAATCTGTGATTTAATTATAAAAAAAACAGCTAGGCCTACTGCAATTGCCAGCATAACTGTCAATATAATTTTAATTGCTCTAAAACTCCCTCTTCTTCTGCCTCTTCTACCTCTGCGGTAGGAGTTCCCATAATTAATATACATGTCTTTTTTTCTTCTCATATTTTATCCCCATCTTCATCTGCTTGTATATATACTGGCCAATAGACTGTATTAGTATCTTCATAATCCATTATTAAATACCTAGCTATAATCTTAAATCATAAGATTGTCTTAGTCAATTCATTCATTAGGTTTTTACAATAAAATAGGACGTTATGATTAGCTTATTGCATTCAGCTTTTCATAAGGTCCTACTATATTATGCATTAGCGCCACAGCACCTTTTGTACTTTTTGCCACTTCCACATGGACATGGATCATTTCTTCCAATTTTTTTACCTTTTACAACAGTACCAGAAGCTTTCTGTTCCTTATATAGCTCTTTTCTTCTCTCTTCACTAAGTAAGCTATCCCATTCTTCTAGTCCATATAGCCAATCCGCCTTTGCTCCTACCATATTGTAGTATAGCTTTTCTTTATCATAAGCAAGGCTAACCTTAGTATCCTTGTCCATCTCTTCTATGGGATTAGGTGTTACTAAGCTATCATTAACTCCATCCAAAAAGCCCACGAAGTATTTTAGCTCTAGGTCAAATTCCTTTGCTAAATCTTCTACTGTACCTTCATAAACCTTATCTGAGTTAGCAAGAAGTGTTTGATAAACTCCCTTTTCCAAATTAAAATAATTAGCCCAAAACATTTGTCCAGATTGACTTTGCATATCATATGCATATGCATAATCTCTCCACTCTTGTAATAAACTCATAATTCAACTTCCTTCCCGGT
>DUNS01000212.1 GCA_012839235.1 Clostridiales bacterium | reverse complement strand
TCTCACTACCATCAGAAAACTGTCCTTCTGTAACCTTAGTTGGACCTTCTCCGAACTGTCTCCATACTTTACTGCCATATATAGCTTCCCCATTAACCTTAAGCCATTTACCTATGGTTTGGAGGATTTCCTTATCCTCCTGAGGAATAGTTCCATCACCCTTTGGTCCGATATTTAATAATAAGGTTCCATTCTTACTAACTATATCAACTAATTGACATATAATCTCATTGGCATTCTTGTAATCATTAGTGGTTGTGTAACACCATGAATTTCGCGCAACTGCCGTGTCTGTCTGCCAGTAATAAGGCTTTGAATCTGCAAATTGGCCTCTTTCAATATCTACAATTGCAGTTCCAAATTGGAAGGCATCATGCTTATAATTAATGGCTACCTCTCTACCCCATTCTTCAGCTCGGTTATAATAATAAGCAGCAAACTTTTTAAGGTAAGGTTTAAATGCATTATGTTCTATCCACCAGTCAAAATACATTATACTTGGTTTATATCGATCAACGATTTCACAGCATCTTACTAGCCAATCCTCTAAGAATTCTTCACTTGGTGAAGGACTATATAAATCATGATGATCGTACTCCTTCATGGCAGGCCAATAAAAGTCTCCTCTTTCTAAAGGCTCCTTAATATCACTATCAAACTCCTTCCCATGTCCCATGAAAAACCAATGTTCTGCTCTATGAGTTGAGGTACCCATAATCATCCCATTTCCTTCGATAGCTTCCTTTAACTCTCCAAGAATATTTCGTTTAGGACCCATCTTTGCAGCGTTCCAATGAGATATATCGCTAGCATACATCTGGAAGCCATCATGGTGCTCCCCTACAGGAATTACATACCTTGCCCCGGCTTCTTTAAAAAGATCAGCCCATTCCTTAGGGTTGAACTTATCAGCTGTAAACATAGGTATATAATCTTTATAGCCAAATTCTTTATGGGGTCCATAGGTTTTTACATGGTGCTCAAATTCTTTTGTTCCCTGGATATACATGTTCCTGGAATACCACTCATTGGCGAAAGCCGGAACCGAATATATACCCCAGTGTATAAAAATACCAAACTTCATTTCTTTATACCACTGAGGAATTCTATACTGGGAAAGGGAATCCCAGTTGTCTTTAAATCTACCCTCTTTTATTACCTTATCTATCTGTCTTAGGTATTCTTTCAATGCTTAACCCTTCCTTTCTTTATACTGCCTCTTTAACAAGCTTAGGTGGCACTCTTTGTAGAAAATCATTAGTAGTACTATAATCCAATATCCATGAGCTTATCTCTTCCTTAGGTATTACTAAGGGCATTCTAGTGTGAACATCCTTAATGGATTCATTAGCATCTGTGGTCAAGATAACAAAGCGCATCTCTGTCCCGTAGTAGGCATATAATCCTGCCATGTATAGTGCCTTGCTTCCCTCCATATTAAAAATAAACTTCTTCTTACTGCTATCCCATTCATAAAAGCCAGTTGAAGGAATTATGCATCTGCAATTAAGTAAACTGTTTCGAAATGTCTTTTTCTCAAAAGCTGTTTCCGATCTTGCATTAATAATAACGCCCTTCTTATCATACTTGGGAAATCCCCACGAACTGGCTGCTACAGAGACTTTATTCTCCTCTTCTATTAATATTGGAGCTAAATCTGTCGGGAATATTTCTCCTGTCTTAAGGGTTTTCCCTTGAAATGGTGACTTCGCTTTAGCATTAAGGTTATCTATAATTTCTTGTAACTCTTCACTTCCTTCAACAGTAAAGTTATATCTTCCACACATAAAAAATAACCTCCTTATAGAAATAGATTACAAACATAATAATACTAGCTATTTCCTAATATGCTCTAATAATATTCTAACACAGGATTAGTTTCTTATCTATAAAACAAATACTAAAGTCTAGTCATAACTGGATAAATATAATTCAATCTGTTAAAAAAGGTTCTAAATCTACAGCTCATTTGTCTGCAAATTAGAACCTTTTCAACCTTAATATTTAGATTGGCTATCAGCCATATGTCAATTGTTTAACATCTAGTCGTATTTTATATCTTAGTGTAACCCCCTGGCATAATAATCGCGTCTAATTTACGGCCTGCCTTACACATTTCACATTTGTGGGGTCTGAAGGTCTTATATTCAGGGATATCTTCACTTGTAAATAAGGAGTGAATTTCCTGTTCAGATTTCTCTGGAAAGGCATTAAATAAAGCAGATACCCCGACCATTTTGCCGTTATAATATGAAAGGCATTCCAAAGCACTTTTGAGAGTAATACCACTGGATATGGATGAAACTAAGACTATTACATTTCGTTCATCAATCAACTCCTGTGTATTGCTATGAAATATCAGTTGTCTGTTAACGTTATTTATTGGTGTTACCACGTGAATCTTTCTACCACTATTAATAACAGACTTCCCTTCTTGCAAAAGCTCTTCAGCCATATATGCTCCAATTACTTCAGTTCCTTCCATGCACACTATGGTGTCAACAAGTGTAGTAGATAAATAAGGTAAGGCCAATTCTCTCGCAACTTCTCTAGCAACGGACGAATTAGTCTTCATATCATCCAAATCGAGATAATGAGTAAGGTGAAAATGACTAGTAGTAAAATGACCAGGACTTACATTCATAACTATAGTAGGATTTTTTTCTAATGGTATTGTATAAGCTTTCCTTTTCATTTTCATTCTCCTTTACATGAATTATTAAGGGCTCCCTTATTGAACATTAGTATGGAAGTTAAAGGCATAGGTTACAACCTATATACATTATACCATAATAAGAAATCTTTAGAAGAGCCTTTTTAATTATAACTTTCACTGAGAATTAAAAAGGAATAATAGGTAATCCTAACATTAAATGTTTTATTATTGATAGGAGGATTAGTTCCTGCAGCCCAAAGTTTGCAGATTAGTGTGAATCAAATTCACACAGAAGAAAGGCACGGAGATTCATATGGAAAATAACAAAAGACTTTCGCCTGATATAAATGTGAGTATTAAGTTACTTAAGGATGCATTACCTATAAAAAGGAGCTTTGATGTTATTGGCAGGGAATTAATTATAGGGCAAAGCACCAATGCATATCTGGTATTTATCGATGGTTTTGCCAAGGATGATATTATGCTCTGGATTCTGGAGGTATTACAGCCTATATCTG
>DUNS01000211.1 GCA_012839235.1 Clostridiales bacterium | reverse complement strand
GGGATCCAGATCAATTCTGTGAAAATAATTCCTTATAACATTAAGGCAGAAGCTATGTATTGTTGTAATATGAGCACTTTGAAGCAGGGATACCTGTTTCTGAAGATGGGCATTATCCGGCTCCTGCAAAAGCTTCTTATCAATGGCACTCCCAATACGGTCCCTCATCTCAGCTGCTGCCGCGTTGGTAAAGGTAACAACTAATAGACGATCAATATCAAGAGGATTATCCCCTTCAGAAATCATAGAAATAATCCTCTCAACTAATACAGCAGTTTTTCCAGAGCCTGCTGCAGCTGAAACAAGTAAATCCTTATTTCTAGTATCAATAACCTTTTGTTGTGCTTTCGTCCAACCCATCTATATACCAACCTTTCGCTAAGTCTATATGTTGCCGCATAGCGGCATCTCAAAAATCCTGAAGAACAAGGAGCGAGCACCATTGTGCTAGCTTCGCAGTTCTTCTGTGTGAAAGATTTATCTTTCACACTTTACTCTTCTCCAAAAATCTCTTTCTTTAGCTCCTCTGTAGACTTCTTATTAAGATTTCTGTATCCATGGCCCGGCAGACGACTGTCAAAACCACAGATAGTACGAAACTCACAGTAATCACAAGCAGTACGGTTGTTGCTTCTATATGGATTAAGTCTTGTATCTCCATCTAGAATTTGCTTTCCATCCTCAATAAGCTTCTTATTAACATAATCTATTAGAGCCTTGATCTCCTTACCTTTAGCCACAGAGGATCTTTTAGTCAATTCCCCATCCTTATTAGTCTCTGCCGGAACAATGACTGATTTAACTGAAGGCCGTAGATTACCATCAGGTCCTCCTAGATTTCCATCCATAAGGGAGAGAACCTTCTTGTCCTTATTAATAAGACCATTCATCTTCAGCTTCTTTATAATATCGTCTTCCACGTGACCGGATTTGTCCACTATTGGATCATCTATATGGTAGTAGAATATTCCGGAAGGGACCACTTCCTTATCTGGATTTCTTTTAGTAAGATAATCCATAGCTGCACTAAGATATACGGAAAGCTGTTGTTGCAATCCATAATATATGCTATTAAGGTCAAAGGTCGTATTACCCGATTTGTAATCTACAACCCTTACATATACCTTATCTTCATCCTCATAGACATCAATCCGGTCTATACGACCATGGAGTCTTAAAGAATTATGTGGTAGATGTCTAAATGCCATCTCATAGCCAAGAGGCTCAAAGGAACCCTGTTTAATCTGATTACATAATGCCCATAGAGTTCTTATGGTTATCCTCTTTATTCTTGTGATTAGATATTCATTCCTCTTAGTACTTCTTATATAGGAATTCTCATAATCAGCTACAGCCTGCTCAACACATCTTATAGCCATATCCTCCCTAAGATCATCTGGTATATTGTGCCATGTATATTGACTTCTATCTAATTCCTTAGAGAAATTATCTATAGCATTGTGAAATATATTACCAATATCAGGAACTGCAAGCTTATATTCTCTTCGTTCCTCTAGTGACATACCGTAAGACATGAAATGGGCAAATGCACATCCTGCATACCGTTCTAATCTTGTTACACTACCCTCTAGCTCCTGGCCGTATAGAAGCCTAGCAGCTTCCCTTCCAATTCCTTTTTCCTCATTAATATAAAAGGCTCCAGATATAAGCTTCTTTAGTATCCTATCCGTCTCTTCTCTTGATTGGTATATTACATATAATTCCTTCCACAAATCCGTAACTTCCTCTTGTCCAAAGGTTCTAAGCCCTTCAGCCAGATATGAAAGTCCGTTGTCTCTAAGTATATGTTCTATATCATTATTCCTATCATCCTCATTAATTATAGGTAGCTTATCAATCAGTTGCTTAAGCTTAGCTATAAGGTAAGAAGGATTAACCGACTTGCCCTCACCATTAATTTTATGATAAGTCAGATACAACCTATCCTTTGGCTTAGTCATACTTAGATATATATAAAACTGATCGATAAATCCCTGTTGGCGCTTAGTTGGAGCCAACTCTATATCATTGGTTAATAGAAGCTCCCTCTCAATATCAGAAAGAATTCCGCCAGTTCCATGGGACTTAGGAACAATACCTTCATTCATACCCATGAAGAAAAGGATCTTAATATCCTTTAATCTAGTTCTCTCTGTGTCTCCCACAACAATTTCATCTACTCCCGGAGGAATTAAGCCCATCTTGGCCTCCATAAGACCAGTTTCAAGTATTTCACCAAACTCTTTAATAGTGCAGCTCTCTGATCCAAGGAGTAATACCATCTGGTCATATAGATCCATTACAATTTTATATACTTGATCGAATTCCTTGGCTAAGAGGGGGTTATCAGCTTCAATAAACCTATCATGATATCTCTTAAGCTTTTCTTCAATATCCAATCTAATACCTAAATCGTATAAGGCTTGAGTATAGTCAGTCAGAGTCTTACTTTTATCCTTTAAGCTTTCATATAAAGGTCTTATATCCTCAATTAGGGTTTCTCTTATCTTGTTAATTCTATCTAGGTCAACCTTCTCTCTTCCTCTATAGTTTCTTGTAAATGGTTCACTATACCTCTTACTTCCACGAATTCCAGTAGCAATTATATAGTTTTCCAACAAATCTATATCTTCAGTTGATATACCTGCTAAGCCTGTTCTCAAATAGCCAAATACGCTTTCATAGCTATAATCTTCAGAAACTATGGCTATAGCTGAACGAAGTAATTCAACAAATGGATTATTGAGAATATCTTTTTTATAGTCAATAAAGCAAGGAATGTTAAGCTGTGTAAAGCTTTCCTTCACAATCCTACCATAATTCTCTATATCTCCGGTTATTACGGCAATATCCTTATAGCGGTAGCCTTCTTCTCTAACAAGCCTCTTAATCTCCCTTGAAACAAAGGCCACCTCAGCTTTTGCATCCTTTGATGCATGGACTCTTATCTCATCCTGGTCCTTATCATAAATCTCGTAGGGATATCTAAAGAGATTATTCTCTAGGGCCCCTAGGGCTGGTGAATTAATAAAACGATATGGTACCATACTCCCGTTCCTAGTTTCAGCATATATAGGTTCCTCTATTGCCACATCATTATCCCTAGCTATGGCATAAAGCTTTTGTATTGCTTTCTTACTCATTCCAAATAACTGATGATCCTTTGGAGCGGTATCAAGATCTTCTTTAGGGTCTATTGTTATTGTAATAATTACCTTTTTAGCATGTTTCATCACATTACCAAGAAGCTGGTACTGGGTAGGGGTAAAGCCTGTGAAACCGTCTAAACAGACCACACTATCCTTTAACCACTGGGACTGGTCAATTATCTTATTAAGAATAACAAGGGTCTCCTCCGCAGTAATATATCTTTCCTTCATAAAGGACATAAAGCCATTATATACTGTAAGGATATCAGCTAGTTTTGCCTTTAGTACAGGCTTCTTCTGTGCTATCTCCTCCATTTTACCAAAGTCATCCGGACCAATATTGTACTGGAACAGCTCCGACAGTAAAGATTTAAGCTCACCAATAAAACCAGGTTTCTTTACATTAGATCCAAATAAGATTAGATCCTTTCGTTTCTCAGCAACCACCTTACGAAGGACCATACTCTTACCTGTATCCTCTAAAATCGGATACTCATTACCACCCACTTCATCAAAAACCCGGAAAGCAAAGCGCAAAAAGCTAAGGATATCTACATTCATGACTCCATGATCTGGATGCATGGTAACAATATCCTTCTGAGTTTGTAGTGTGAATTGCTCTGGTACAATAATTAGATAATTTGTAGCCATGTCCTGTTTAGATTGCTCTATTACCTCACGATAGAGCTGATAGGACTTACCCGACCCAGCGCTTCCTAAGAAAAGTTGTAAGGACATAAAATATCACCATCCTTTAGAATTTATCTGCATAAATAGTATCAGTTCATAATAATATATAATAAGATTGAGCAAAGAAGCTCTTGTGCTTCGGAGGTTAGATATGGCAAAAACAAAAATTGTTGTTGTACATTTAAAGGAAATCATATATACAGTAATATTCGCTGCTCTGGGCATTCTTCTTATACTATTACTAATTTATATGTTTTGGCCGGATAAAAGTGATGAGGTACTATCTAACGAAAATGAAATATACAGAGCTGGGGTATGGACCTCCTCCACCACATTAGGGGATATGACTATAAATCTTGAGGTTGTAGTTGATAAGGACCATATTAATTCCGTCAAAATAACTAACATTGATGAGACCATTACAACTATGATTCCATTAATTGAACCATCTCTTGAAGCTGTTGCAATGCAACTGTACGATGATGTCCCCCTATCAGAGATAAAATACCAAGAGGACAGTAAATACACTCAACAACACCTGGTAGATGCTATCGCAGTAGCATTAAATAAGGCAACTATAACACCTACTCCTGCTCCACAGTAACATCTAGACAGTAACATCTACATAGCACCCCTATAATACTGTAATACATGTCATACTGAAATTCATCGCATATGACAGCTTGTATTACAGTATATTTTTATGTGATAATATTGAAATCAAAAATATCGACAAATGTTTGATTTTTGTTAATTTGCATTAATCTAGCAAATCCTGGTAATATGAAAAATATTTTAATGTGCAACTGTTTTAAGTCGTTGGTACTTAGGTCATGTGTTCTATGACCAGGTCTGTTCTTTTGATCCTAATAGCACTATAAGTTCTTCAGCTCCTCTAACCATATGGTAGATGAAGCATCACTAGGCATACGCCAATCACTTCTAGGTGATAAGCCTACACTTCCAACCTTTGGACCATCCGGTAAGGATGATCTCTTGAATTGCTGAGTGAAAAAGCGTCTGTAAAATGTATTTAGCCATTTTAATATAATCTCCCCATTATATTTATGGGCAAATGCTATCTTTGCGAGACGATATACCTTAGTAGGTCTAAATCCATATCTTACAATATTATACAAGAAGAAATCATGTAGCTCATAAGGACCTACTATATCCTCTGTTACTTGAGCTATCCTTCCATCTTTAGGAGGCAATAACTCAGGACTAACAGGAGTGTCTAATATGTCATTTAATACTCTCTGTAATTCACTATCCTTAGTTTCATTAGCAAAGTAAGCTACTAAATGCCTAACTAAGGTCTTTGGTACAGAGCTATTAACTCCATACATGGACATGTGGTCTCCATTGTAAGTTGCCCAGCCTAAGGCCAGCTCTGATAGATCTCCTGTTCCTATAACAATACCATTATACATATTAGCAAGATCCATAAGAACCTGGGTCCTTTCCCTCGCTTGGCTATTCTCATAGGTTATATCATGATTGTCTATATCATGACCGATATCTTTAAAATGAAGCTCCACTGCCTCTTTAATAGGAATTTCCTTAAAGGTAATTCCTAGACATTTGGCTAAGCTTATAGAATTATTATATGTTCGATCTGTAGTCCCAAAGCATGGCATGGTAACTCCGATAATCCCTGATTTATCTAGTTTTAAAAGGTCGAAGGCCTTATGTGCAACCAAAAGGGCCAAGGTTGAATCAAGTCCACCTGATACACCAATAATAACATTCTTAATTCCTATGTGGGATATTCTTGTCTTTAAACCTTGAGCCTGTATATTAATGATATCTTGACATCTTTTATCCCTTACTAATTTATCACATGGAACAAAAGGAGATGGGTTAATTACTCGGGTTAGGCTAGTCTCCGGAAGTTCATCTTCATCCATAGAAATCCCAAATTCAGATATTATATATGAGCCTGTCCCGAAGCTTGCATAGGTGCTCTTTTTCCTTCGCTCATTACTTAACATGCTAAGGTCAATTTCACTAATTACAATACCCTTGTCATATGGGGCCGCCTCTTCTAGGATTGTCCCATTCTCAGATATTAAATTATTGCCCACAAATACCATATCTGTAGTGGATTCACCTTCTCCAGCATTAGCATAGATATATCCACAAACCTGCTTTGAGGATTGAGTTCTTACTAGATCTCTACGATAGTCACTCTTACCAACTGTTTCATCACTGGCTGAAAGATTAGCGACAATCATGGCTCCTGCTCCACAGTGTTCTATACTAGGCGAATTAGGTACCCACAGCTCCTCACATATCTCTATTGCAAAAGTAAATTCCTTCATATTGCTGCATCTAAACAAAATATTAGAGCCAAAGTATACTTTATCCCCATTAAAATCAACTAATACAGGTTCCTTAGGCCCTGGTGTAAAATATCTTAATTCATAGAATTCCCCGTAATTAGGTATGTTTCTCTTAGGCACAAGGCCGATAACCTTGCCTCCCTTAATCACTGCTGCCGTATTATAAAGCTTCCCATTATAAGAATATGGAAGTCCTAGGACTGCAATTACTTCCTTCCCTTTTGTATGTTCAGCTATAACCTTAATCTCGTCTTCCGCTCTTTTTATTAATGCATTTTGAAAAAATAAGTCTCCACAGGTATAGCCAGTAACGGATAATTCAGGAAAAACTATAAGTCTAACCTTCTTATCTTCAGCCTTATCTATCAATTCCCTTATTCTATTTCCATTGGATATAGTATCAGCCACTTTAACTATAGGGGTAGCAGCTGCAACCTTAACAAACCCATCTTTCATATAATATCCACGCCTTTCTCAAAGCACTTTAGTCCTTTTCTTTGATTATAGTAATCCTAAGAAAAAAAGACAAGTTATTATTGAATAAAGATACTATTTAGCCTTATGTAAGACTAAGAAAAGGACTAAGAGAAAAATGATACCTTATAAGACTGAATAGTATTAAAAAAGCGGCCATAAGGCCGCCTTCATCTTTGGTATTAACCCAAAATGCCGTTTCCCGTATTTTGACTCCTAGCAAAGCTAGGTGTGTTTCCGCATGTAAGCTTCTGTCTTCCACTGCAAATGGTGGCTTGACATCTACTTACAGATTGAGAATCACTTTTAAATCATGTAGGTTCAAAATAACAGGAGTATCGCACATCTCAGGATTTTCTATATGCTTATTATAGTCCATAACCTATCATATTTCAAGGTTTTTATCGATGTTTTAAGCTGGTATATATTGTAATCAACTATTTAAATTTTCATCATAAGGAAAGTTAAAAACAAACTCGCTTCCTTTTCCTATAGTGGAACTTACCTCAATATCTCCCTTATGCTTTAAAGCAATCTGTTTGGCAATCGCAAGTCCTAAACCAGAACCATTGGCATTCTGACGGAGACTGGATTTATAAAACTTATCAAAAATATGCTTTAAATCTAAAGCATCTATTCCGATACCTTCATCTTTGATTGATACTATTATTTTGTCCTTTCTTTCTATCTTTATGTAAACCGTTTTATTTTCCATGGAAAACTTTATGGCATTGTCTAAAATCACCATAAACATCTGTCTTAGCCTGTCATAATCACCAAGCATCATATACATAGGTTTATCATATGAAAAGTCAATTTTAATATTCTTCTTAGATGCAATAGTATTAGCACTTCGAATAATATCATCAAATATCTGAATCAAATTGACAGGTTCCATCTCAATTTCAAAATCAGGATTTTGCATTTTTGAAAGAAGAAGGAGATCACCTACAAGCCGTTCCATGCTTTTACACTCAGATAGCATACGATCATAGTATTGACCAATCTTTTCTTCATCTGTTACAACACCATCAACCAAAGTCTCTGTGTAAGCCCTTAAGACTGTTATTGGTGTCCGTAACTCATGGGACACATTGGCAAAAAAATCAAGCCTTGTCTGTTCAATATTCTTTCTTTGAATTTCATTCTCTAAAAGCTTTTCTGATAAAACATCTATTGATTTTGCCAAATCCCCTATTTCGTCATTCCGCTTTATACCTGTTTTGGTGTGTAATTTACCCGTGGCTAGTTCAAGTGCTGTTACTCTCATTCTAGAAATAGGTACAGATAATTCTGTGGCAAACACGATCACTATTAGAAAGGATATGGCAAGTGAAACAACACTAGAGAAAACCAATAGGCTTAAACTATTTGATACAATTGCCTTTTGTCCTTCAACAGGGGACTTTAAAAGTACAGCACCAACTATTTCAAGGTTCAAACCATACACAGGTACTGCAACGGTAATTGTCTGTGTCTGATATATTTCATCATAGCTGATCTGATTATCTACAATACCAGAAAATGCATTTTGCATAATTCTTGCATAATCAGTATGATCTTCAGAATATAAAAACTCTTCATAAGCATTGGTTACAAGATTGTCATCCATGGGATTAGATGCTTTAGGGTTAGCAATTGTCCATATATCCATCTCATTAATTTCTTCAAGCACACTTAGATATTCTAGAAAATCCTTGGTTCTTCCATATTCGATGAATTCTGTCATACGTTGTGAAACCTTTAGGGCTTGTCTTTCTAATTGATCCCTGTGGTTATCCATAGTTGTATCATAGTATAATTTCACAAAGATTAGGCAGATTAGAACCGCAGTCACTAGAAGCATAATTCCATAATTTAAATACAGTTTAAAAAACAGGCGGTTATATATACGCATATTTTTCTCTTTAGCCATAGTAACCTTGCCTTTCACATCAATTATTACTTTTCCTCTACTTCAAATTTATATCCCACACCCCATATGGTTTTAATAGACCATGAAGGATGTTCTATGCTATCTATCTTAGCCCTAAGTCTCTTTATATGTGAATCTACTGTTCTGCTATCTCCAAAATAATCAAAACCCCATAAACTATCTAGTAGGTTATCCCTTGTAAAAACTTTATTGGGATTACTAGCTAGGGTCCACATTGTTTCAATTTCCTTCTTAGTTAAAGAAACTTTTTTATTATCAATATGTAATGTATACTCATCTAAATTAATTTCAAGATTGTCTATTACAATAACATTGTCGGAAGTAGATTCTTTATCACTCTTTGACATTCTTCTAAGTACGGCTCTTACTCTTGCCATTACTTCTCTAGGACTAAAGGGTTTTACAATATAATCGTCTGCCCCTATATCAAGCCCCATGATTTTGTCAAAATCTTCTCCTCTCGCTGTAATTAAGATTACAGGAACATTAGATTTGCTTCTAATCTTTCTACAAACCTCATAACCATTCTCTTTTGGCATCATTACATCCAATAATACCACTTCAGGTTCATATTGATTAAACAGTTTTATTGCTTCTTCTCCGTCTCCCGCCACAACAGGTTCAAACCCTTCCATTCGGGAGTATGTAGATAATATATCAGTAATATCTTGATTGTCATCTGCGATTAAAATATGTTGCATACTTCAGTTCCTCCTTCACGATTTTCCCGTTTTTTCATATGCAGGTTAATATAACTATCTTGTAACAAGATACCATTTCAATAACCTACAGGGCTTCTTACTACAGTTTAGTTATAACATTTGTATTTTATAACTCCTTCTACTTAAATAAACATCAATATATTAGACGATATACTCGTCCAAATAGTTTCCATGAGATTTGAAGCTATTTATGTAAAAAAACTACACTAACTTTATTATATATGATAAAGCCAGGTGAAAACAAGTGGCAAAACATATATAATTTTTTTCAAACCATTCATAATATGACACCTTTCTGACAAATATATATAGTATCATACTATTAGGATGTGACAAAAGGAATTTCTAGGTTCGGAGGATGGCCATGATTTTAAAGTTTATTAAAAAATTGACAATATGCCTTGGCTTACTTCTGTTTTTCACTTTGCTTATTCCCCAAAGCCCTGACTATATAAGAACAGTTCAGGCGGCTAATCTTGATAAGGAGAATAAGGTACCTGATTACCGACTAAATTTAAGAAACATTACTTTAGTCATCAATAAATCATTTACCTTGAAGGCATATAATTTAGGTGAAAACGCTAAGGTAAGTTTTAAATCCAATGATTCAGAGATTGCTTCTGTTAATGATGAAGGTACAATTACTGCTAACAAAGTCGGAACTACAGTTATTACTGTAACAATTAAAGATGGTAATAATCCAGCAGTTCCATTGACCTGTGATATTACAGTAGGTCCACCTGCATTTAGTGTTCGCTTCACAAAGTCTCGCATTATTCTTGGTTTAGATAAAACTGATTTATTAAAAGTAATCTTAAAACCAACTAATACAGCTGAAGTTGCTATGTTCTCCACCTATAACGAAGATATTGCTACAGTTAGTCCTGGTGGAAAAGTTACAGCCAAGAAACTAGGTCTCACTTATCTTTTTGCTCAGATTGATACCAAGGATACTATCGGCTTTAACAAATATGCAACCTGTACATTAATTGTGACTAATCCAGAGGATGTGACCCCTTTAGAAACTTATTTTAATGATCATCCTGAACTGGATCAAATACCTACATCAGCATTATATGATGCATTAATTGAATTCTTTAACGGAACCTCTGAGAAAGAAGCTATTGTATCTACAATAAGCGCTGGTTCCTTAGTGGAAAATTTTGATAAGTTCTTAAATGAGAAATTTGATTTTAAGGTAAACGCTGATCAGGAAACTGCTAATGTGACAGAAAACAATCAGCCAGAAGTGATTTCAGAAAAAAAATTACAACAGGTTAAAAACTAATAATATAATAAGATCTTAATAAAGACCAAGTAGCTTTAACTCTTAGCTTACTTGGTCTTTTCACATATTTTCCATAGAAACATAATCTAATTATATAATATGGAAAAGGATTGTCTAAAAATCATGAAACCTATATCCCCTTTTAAAAACAACTTCAGACTATATCCAGCTCAGATGGGCACACAGACCTTTGGAAATCTTCGGGTTAGGGCTACTACTGCTAACCTAACCCCTGTCCCTGGTGCAACAGTCAACATTACAGATATTAATAATCCAGATACAATTCTGGCCCAGATGGTTACTAATGATGTAGGACTTACCGAGGAAATATCTCTACCAGCTCCAGCCATAGACTACAGCCTAGAGCCTTCAACAGTACAACCTTACGCAGTTTATGATGTTAATGTAATCGCCGAGAATTTCCGTCCAGTAACAGTTAATGGAACCAATGTACTTCCTAATGTATCTTCCTCTCAGGATGCAACCCTAGTTCCAGAACCTGAGCCAGAGGATAAGGCCTTGTATGTTATTCCCCCCCATACCTTGTTCGGTGATTATCCACCCAAAATAGCAGAGGATGAGATTAAACCAACCGCCGAAACAGGTGAAATCGTATTACAAGAGGTAGTTGTTCCCGAATTTATAATTGTCCATGATGGACCTCCAACCGACGCCTCTGCTACTAATCATTATGTACGCTTCAGAGACTATATTAAAAACGTAGCCTGTAGCGAAATCTATGCAACCTGGCCTGAAAACGCAATATACGCCAATATACTAGCTATCCTCTCATTCACACTGAATAGAGTCTTTACTGAATGGTATAGAAGTCAAGGATTTAATTTTACTATTACCTCTTCAACTGCCTTTGACCACAAGTGGATGAATGGCCGAAACATCTTTAATAACATTAGCTTATTGGTTGATTCTATTTTTGTGAATTATCTTTCACGACCCAGTGTAAGACAGCCGATTCTTACTCAATACTGCGATGGATATAGAGTGCAGTGCCCTGGCTGGATGCAGCAATGGGGTTCCAAACAGCTTGGTGATCAAGGTTATGACGCAATTGAAATCCTTAGAAATTATTATGGTGACTCCATATTTATCAACACTGCACGACAGGTATCTGGTGTTCCAGCCTCTTGGCCAGGAGCTAACTTAACCCTAGGCTCAAGAAATGGCAATGTTCGTATCATACAATCTCAGTTAAATACTATTGCTCAGGCCTATCCTGCTATACCAATCGTATCTGTAGATGGAGAGTACGGTCCCAGAACAAGTGAAGCTGTTAGGATATTCCAAGAGATATTCAATCTACCAGCCACTGGAATTGTAGACTTCCCTACCTGGTATAAAATCTCCTTCGTTTATACAGCTGTTGCAAGATTAGCCGAATAATTAGTTATTAGTAGCCAATTTCTTAACCTCTGCCAATCCACCTTGTACAGCAGGAATTAATAATAACAAAGCTGTTATAATAGCTTCTGGCATTATATAAGATGCGTTATAGATTGTAGAATATAATAATGGATTTTGATCACCTGCATACTCTGAGAAGAATATATATCCGGTTATTACATGGCAAAGATATCTTCCCAAAACTCCAAGTAGGTATCCTTTTATCAATCCATACCTTGATTTGCTAAATAAGCCTGCGAAACCTAAAAATCCAAACGCAACAGGGTAATCTAATAACATCTGAACTGGATGTATTACGTAAGGTTTAAGTAACAAATCTAATAGTCCATAGGCTATACCTGCTAATATTCCAGCTTTCGTTCCATATAGGTAACCAATCAGGCAGATAAAGAACATACGAAACAAGGTTATAGAACCACCAAATGGAAATTCTACCACAGTAAACAAGGATGCTATTACAGCAAGAGCCATAGCCAAGGCTGAAAAGGCTAGCTGTTTGGCTTGAACCTTTTTACCAGATCCACTGACTGCCATCATAACAATAAGCAATAATAGAATAACTACAAATATCCCTATGTTCCCTGCTGTTGTTGGGTAATAGCTATAGGGTTCATAGCTTGTGTCAGTAGAAACAAAAAAATCAAATACTTTTTGAAACATAAAAAAACCTCCTTAGGATTGCTTAGGAGGGGCCACTTGATTGAATGCTTCCTTACGCCGGTATTATCCGGATCAAGTAGTGAGGGTCAGTATATAAATCATACCTCTCAGCCTAAGGCTCCC
>DUNS01000210.1 GCA_012839235.1 Clostridiales bacterium | reverse complement strand
TTTAATATTAATAGTATCTCGACGGAAAGTTTTCTTATGTTATATAATACCACAATTGTGTTTAACAATAAAGGGATAAATAAAAAGGTATTTACAAAAATTTCAGTAAATACCTTAATAATTTAGTCAATAAATAACTTTATTTAGTTCGATAAAAGATATGTCCATCAATTATCTTATAATCGTATTTCTTTTTTATAGAAGCAGTACCTTTATTAACTCCGTTGAAGCAAAGGAAGGAGCCAATATTATTCTCTCCTTCAAGGGCAGCCTTGGCAGCTTTAATAGCTCTCTTCATTGATGCCGCCTCTGACTTTTGGTTTTTGCCAGGGAATTTTCCAGTATCATAAGCCTTAAGTGCCTTATCAAGGATACTTACTCCTGTCTTTTTGTTTTTAACTGTAACAGAGAACTGAACCGCTCCCCATTTATTATCATATATAACCTCTTCAACTGTACTCACATGCCAATATACATCACTTTTAACACGATTTAATACAACATTAGCAACAGCTAGCATACCTTCGTATGGTTGATTACCCGCTTCAGAATATATAAGAGCAGATAATAATCTTAAGTCCTTTTCAGAATATGAAGGCTTCTCTTTCTCTTTTTTTTCTTCATTCTTTACTTCTAATTCTTCTATTTCTTCTTTAGGTTCTTCAACAGGTGCTTCTATATAATAAACTTCACCTTGTTCGTCAATATACTCTATCATTCCTTCAGGAATAACATTATCCTCTTCTAGTACTTCATCCAAAGTTGATGATAAGGTTTCTGTCTCTGATAATTCCTCATCTGCTAATGATATATTATCTACAGAGGCTTCAATAACAGCTTCATCTACCAATTTTACTGTCTCTACATCAATTTCGGAAGCCTTTGCAGTGCTACCTATACAGAATGTAAAAATAACTGCTGTAAAAAAAGTTGCTAGAAGTTTCCTTGATAGGTTCATAATAATCTCCTTAAGTCATTACATTATTAAATCTTAAATTAACTTTGTAACATTTACTTAACAATTATAACATACTTATGTAAAAAATCAACCATTATTTTGGAAACTCATTATTGTTCACTTTTTGGCATTTTCAAAGATAAAAATAGACCAGTAATAAATGATTCCCATGGTGAGTATTTACATGGGAACATTATATCACTGGTCTATTCATTACCTTGATAGGCTGAATAACAAACTACAAACCATAATCTTTGCGATACTTAGCTAGTAGTAAGTCAACCATCCTTCCATAGCTTTTAACTCCGTCAGTCTGATTGTTGACCTTCAGGTAAGTATCATTTATTTTATTGGAAACAGTGCTTACTACTGTATCTTCGTACTTTGCCCAATAGGCTGAGTTGGCCCGAATATCTCTAAGAACCTCTTCAGAATACTGGTCTCTTATATCAAAATACATGTCTGCATTCTCTCTATATAGAGCGTTGCCAGATATGATTAAGGCTAGCATTGTACTACTATATTTAATATCTGGATTGTTGGACTTTTCTCCTGCCAGATATGCAATATAATTAGCTTCATCCTCTCTCATAAACCCTCTTAGGTGAGCCAACTCATGAAGCATAGTAGCTGGAATCGAGTAATCCGGTATATCTACATTAACATTGGCCTCCATAGTAAATGGAAAAAACATTCCTGTTATCTCTGTATATGACATAAAGGGTGATAAAAATATTGGCTTTGGCGCTCCATAACGCCCGCTTAACACTGGATATTCCTCTCCTAATTCACCCATGGCCTCTTCTACAAGGTGTGCTAATTCATGGATAGTATATGAAAGCTCAAATACCCCTTCCTCATCCTCTGCTTCAACCATCTTTCTAACATGATTTGCCTCCCTAGCCAATTCCTCTGTAAGTGAGTACAAATCCTCAAGGGATGAATCTCTAACAACCAAATTGGAATAGACGGTAAATGAAAATCTATAATAATTAATCCCCACTAATATAACGAATAAAAAAAGAGCTATACTGATCACACAAGAAAGATTAAGAAGCCCATAACCCAAGTTATACCATAGGTTTTTCTTGTCCTTAATTAATTTAATAATAAATCTTACTAGGATAAATGTGATTAATATAGGTGCAACTACTACCAATAGCTCTGCTATTGAGAACGGAAATACATTAGTTATTAATGATATGATTTGGGAAAGCCATTTATAAATACGAAGTGCAAAGATATATTCTGCAAAATAAATACTCTTTTGTGCAATAAAGACTAATAAAAAGGATATGGGCAAAAGCCATAGAAAGTGAATGCGTTTAAGTTTTAAAATATTTTTCATTCTATCTTCCCCCAATTGTTTAGCATATAATGTCGAAATTCTTCCCTGCTATTATATTACCATGTAGAAGGAACATTATCAATATTTTACAACTAAAAAACACTCCCAAAAAATAGAATAATGTTATCTAGCCCCATTTTTGTATAAATAAAAGGACCAAGGAAAAATGTTCCATGGGAATCATTTTTCTGGTCCTTTTCTCCTACTATAGAAAAGCTTAATAGCAACTAATAAATACTCTCATAATATTAAGGGTTTTTAGTATAATGGTACTACAGCACCTGGAAAAGTTTCGTTAATGTAGTCTCTGATTTCATCACTCGTAATCGCATCAACTAGAGCTTTAAGGTCTTCCCTGTCTTCATCACCTACTCTAATGGCAATAACATTACCAAAGGTTTCAGATCCTAGGGATTGCTCATCCTCTAATGCTAAAGCATCTGTAGACTTAAGTCCCTCCTGAATTGCAAAATTACCATTAATAACAGCTAGGTCTACGTCTTGTAGAGATATTGCAAGCTGTGCTGCTTCCATCTCGATTATGTCAAGGTTCTTAGGATTTTCAATTATATCGTTGATTGTGGCGTTAAGACCTGCGTCTTCTGCTACTTTAATTAACCCTTCTTGCTCTAGTAAGAGAAGCGCTCTTGCTTCATTGGTTGTATCGTTAGGAACAATTATCTGAGCTCCATCAACAAGTTCCTCGATAGACTTTGTCTTTCCAGGATATATACCAAATGGCTCATAGTGTATTTTAGCTATAGATGTTAGCTTTGTACCATGCTCTTCATTAAATCCATCAAGATATGGTTGATGTTGAAAGAAGTTAGCATCAAGATCACCACTATCCAAAGCTAGATTTGGCTGAACATAATCTGTATATTCCTTAACTGTAAGCTTATATCCTGCTTCTTCTAAGATAGGCTTTACCTGCTCAAGTATCTTTGCATGGGGTGTAATACTAGCCCCAACTAAAATCTCTTTTGTTTTACTCTCTCCTTTACAGCCGGTTAAAGCCAATGTTAATAAGCTAAGTACTGCAATTACTGATAATATTTTCTTCATTATAATTCCTCCTATAAATATTAACTTTTAATTGTCTTATTACTATTTCTATGTTAAATCTCTAAATCCATTATATTTATCCTTAGTAGCTCTCAAAATATCTAGTGCAGTCTTTTATCGGTATGCTTCATCCATCTTGCTCCGATTTCCTGTATTCCTTGAACAATAAGTACCATAAGAATTACTGTTACAAGTGCCAGGTCACTTTCCTTACGGTAATAACCGTATCTAATTGCTATATCTCCTAATCCACCGCCACCAACAAATCCAGACATAGCAGAATATCCAATGATTGTAGTAATTGCAATAGCACTTCCTATAATTAGTGAGGGCTTGGCTTCCGGTAGTAATACCTTTGTTATAATCTGAAATGTATTAGCGCCCATAGATTGTGCGGCTTCAATTACTCCATTGTCCACCTCCTGTAAAGAAGATTCAACCAGCCTTGCGATGTAAGGGGCTGAGGCCAATATAAGTGGAACTATAACTGCTGATGAACCAACAACAGTTCCTACCACAAAGCGAGTAAGGGGCATTACTAGAACTAACAAAATAATAAATGGTATTGATCTCATAAGATTAACAATTGTACCAATAATCTTATTGATAATAGGTTTTGGTGCAATTCCAGTCTTATCAGTAACAACTAATATCACACCTAATGGTAAGCCAATCAGGTAGGCAATAAAGGAGGATACAAATACCATATATAAGGTTTCAAGTATTCCAACTCCAACCATCCTTAAAACTGTTTCATTCCACATCATCCTTCACCTCCTCATAGGGTATTTGATTAGCATTCAAATATGCATAAATTCTCATACGACTTAACTCATCATTTGGTAGTTGAATTACCATTTGCCCAAAGGCTTTCCCATCAATATCCTTAGTGTCGGCAAATAGAATATTCACTGGGGTCTTACATTCCAAAACCATATTGGCTATAACTGGTTCGAATGAAGTTCTTCCGTCGAATATAATTCTACATTTATGTTCACCTACAAAGGATTCGATATGGGTATCATGGGAGAAAATAAGCTGCTTAGCAATCTTAGACTTTGGCCTTACGAATACTTCTTCCATAGCTCCAACCTCGGCGATTTGGCTTTTATCTATGATGGCAACCCTATTACATACTTCTTCGATCACCTTCATCTCATGGGTAATTATAATAACTGTTATACCAAGCTTTTGGTTTATTTCCTTAAGCAAATTAAGTATAGACCTGGTAGTTGTAGGATCCAAAGCACTTGTCGCCTCATCACATAATATAACACTAGGATTAGTTGCAAGGGCTCTTGCAATAGCAACTCTTTGCTTCTGGCCTCCTGAAAGCTGAGCTGGATAAGCATTAACTTTATCAGTTAATCCCACAAGCTCTAGTAATTCATTAGCTCTCTTAAGCCCCTCTTTTTTAGGAACTCCAGCTATTTCTAAGGGAAAGCAGATATTCTCAAGTGCTGTTCTTTGCATAAGTAAATTAAATTGTTGAAATATCATACCCATAGACTGCCTTGCTTTTAACAGTTCTTCTTTTCTCAGGGAGGATAGATCCTTTCCATCAAAAAGTACTGTCCCCTTGGTTGGTCTCTCCAAGAAGTTCATACATCGCACAAGAGTACTTTTTCCTGCACCGCTTAAACCTATAATACCAAATATTTCTCCTTCATAAATTGTTAGGTTAATATCTTCCAAAGCTTTTACCGTATTATCTTTACTTTGAAACTCTTTACCAAGACCTACTAATTCTATGATAGGTTTCTTGTTACCCAACTCCTCCACCTCCTATAATACATGTAAATTGACAAGCCAATTTACATGTTATCCATTAAAAAAGCAGAATAGCCTTGACAGCCTCCTGCTTGTTAATCATACAAATGAATCAATTTTGATTCTGCTACCTTCTGGATATAATATGAGAAGAGCAATAATTTGCATCATGATAACATCACATTCGCCGTCTTTAAGCGCATATGCATCCACATGCCCATAAGCATGCTTCCCATATTGTTACACATGAGTGCAAATGATGTTCTCATAGAGCTCCTCCTTCTATATCCCTGATATTCCATATGAATTATTTGGTTTAGTATACAATAGCATAATTTCTTTGTCAACCATTATTATTTTAAATTTTAGATACTGCCCCTCAGCCAATATAGGTATTGATAAGAGAAAAGAAAAATGTTCTTGTCTGGCTGGGAAATAAAAAAAGTTGATACCATACAAATGATATCAACTGAAAATATTCTGTATTGTAGTCGAGGTGACAGGATTCGAACCTGCGGCCTCTACGTCCCTAACGTAGCGCTCTAGCCAAGCTGAGCCACACCTCGATATCAGGTTCTCCCCCCTATATCATTATGATAGGTGAGAGGATAAGCTGTTAAGCGGATTTGAACCGCTGACCTCCTCATTACCAATGAGGTGCTCTACCAACTGAGCTATAACAGCATTACATGGTTTCAAGAACCTGGTTAAGTTTCGTCTTAATCCTAGTAAGTGCGTTATCTATGGCCTTTGGTTCTTTGCCTAAAACTTCGGCGATTTGGATATACTTCAAGTCACGCATATACAGGTCTAGTACCTGTTTTTCTAGGTTGCTCAGACGTCTTACAAGTTCATATTCTATCATACTGGTATTCTCTTTGTCAATAACTAATTCCTCAGGGTTCGACACATTCCCTTGATGTATTGTATCAACAAGCTTTTCTTTATCTTCAGCATCACCATTTTCCCCATATGCTGGAGAATATAGTGATATATATGTATTAAGAGGAATATTCTTCTTCCGGTTGGAAGCATTGATCGCAGTATATATCTGTCTCGATATGCACAAATCTGCAAAGTTAAAAAAGGAGCTATCCTTAGTAGGATCGAAATCCCGGATAGCTTTATATAAGCCAATCATTCCCTCTTGAATCAGATCATCTCTGTCTCCCCCTATGAGAAATAAAGCTTTCGCCTTACTTCTTGCTAGGTATTTATACTTTTCTAGAAGATAATCCATTGCTGGCTGATCTCCATCTCCTATCAGGGCAACTATCTCATTATCAGATAAGTTTTTATATTGATTTGATGACATAGCAACCTCCAATTCTATGGTCTAACTTAATCTTTGTCTTACAATCTCATAGGAAAGCACTGCCATGGCAACAGATGCATTAAGGGAGTCCACCTGGCCATACATAGGAATCTTAGCATTGAAATCGCATTTCTCTTTAATTAAGCGACCTACACCTTCTCCTTCACTACCAATTACCAGTCCCAAAGGTCCTTTAAGGTTCATCTTATACATAAGCTCCCCATCCATGTCGGCACATACAAACCATATGCCCTTCTCTTTCAGTTCTTCAATAGTCTGGGATAGATTAGTAACCTTTGCTACCGGAAGGTAATTAATTGCTCCAGCTGAGGTTTTAGCAACTGTTGCTGTTAAACCTACTGCTCTTCTCTTGGGGATAATAATACCATGGGCTCCTGCTTGGTGGGCTGTTCTGATCATTGCACCAAGATTATGGGGATCTTCAATACTATCAAGTAATATGATAAATGGATCCTCCCCCTTATCCTTGGCATCATTAAGTATATCCTCTATCTCAGCATATTCATAGGCTGCGGCATAGGCGATCACTCCCTGATGCTTTCCTGTTATAGAAATCTGGTCCAATCTTTCCTTTTTAACGAAAGATATTATGGTATCATACTTTTTAGCTTCTCTTATTATTGTTCTAACTGGGCCATCTTGATTGCCTTCTAACACGAATAGGCGATCAATAGTTTTTCCTGCCCTAAAAGCCTCTATTACTGGATTACGGCCTTCTATTGTAAATTCTTCATATCTCATTAATTTATTCCTCTCTTTATGGGTAATAACTATTACAAAAGAACATGCATTTAATCACAGTCTGCAAACTTTGGACCGAAGGCACAAATTTGCGTGTGAAAAATCTATTTTTCACGCTATTCCCTATACATTTCATTATAGTAATTCTGATAATCTCCCTTTGTGATTCTTTCCATCCAATCCATATTGTCTAGATACCAAGCCATTGTAAGCTTAATTCCCTCGGCAAATGATGTCTCCGGCTCCCATCCAAGATCTGCTTTTATCTTATCAGGAGCAATTGCATAACGGAAGTCATGACCCTTTCTATCCTCAACATAGGTAATTAGGTCATGGGATATATACTTTCTTCTTGGATCTTCTTCTGGCAACATTTCAAGAAGAGTATCTATAATCATAGTTACAATCTCAATATTCTTCTTCTCATTGTGTCCACCAACATTATAGACTTCCCCTTTATGACCAGCTTCTGCAACCATATCTATAGCTTTGCAGTGATCATCAACATATAACCAGTCCCTAACATTTAGACCACTGCCGTAGACTGGAAGTTTTTTACTGTTTAGCCCGTTATTAATCATTAGTGGAATTAGTTTTTCTGGGAATTGATAAGGTCCATAATTATTACTGCATCTTGTTATATTGGCTGGAAAATGAAATGTATTCACATAGGATTTCACCAGCAAGTCAGCTGATGCCTTACTAGCCGAATATGGACTATGGGGATCTAAGGGTGTTGTTTCATAGAAGAAACTTACCTCATCCTCTAGTTCTCCATAAACTTCATCAGTTGATACCTGTACAAATTTCTTATCCTTTTTATATCCATCCTCTGTCTCCCAGCTTTGCTTAGCTCCATTTAGAAGATTCAAGGTTCCAAGAACATTAGTGTTAACAAAAACCTCAGGATTTTTTATACTTCTATCAACATGACTTTCAGCAGCAAAATGTATCACTCTGTCTATATCATAAGTATTAAATATTGACAGTATTTCTTCCTTGTCACATATATCCACCTTCAAAAACTTATAGTTATCTCTGTGTTCAACTTCCTTTAAATTCTCCAGATTACCTGCGTAAGTAAGCTTGTCTACGTTGATAATCTTAATACTATCTCCATATTTTTTTATCATATAAAGTATAAAATTAGATCCAATAAAACCTGCTCCACCTGTAACTAGATATGTCTTCATTCTTTTTTCTCCCAATATTCTTTAAATGCTTCCTTCCAATCCTTCATCACATAATTATGTCTTTCCCTAAGAGCCTTATTCTCAAGTACAGAGTACATGGGTCTTTTAGCAGCTGTGGGGTATTCTGAAGTTGTAATTGGTGAAACCTTAACATCCTTACCTGCTAGCTTCATTATTTCCATAGTAAAGTCATACCAACTGCAGCTACCCTCACATGTGCTGTGATATATACCATAGCTTTCTGTTTTTACAAGAAATGATATCACCCTGGCAATCTCTATGGCGCTAGTAGGGCTTCCAATCTGATCTGACACAACTCTGATATCCTTACCACTTTCAGCAAGCCGAACCATAGTTTTTACAAAATTCTTCCCCTGACCATAAACCCAGGCTGGGCGAAGTATAAAATATTTCTTACAGTTCTCTTTAACAAAAGCCTCACCTGCTAGCTTAGTTCTACCATAAGCACTAATAGGGGTTGTTGAATCACTCTCGATATAGGGTTTTAAAGCATTACCATCAAATACATAATCTGATGATAGATGAACTAGTACTGCTCCAGCTCTTTCTGCTGCAATAGCAAGATACTTAGGGCCCAAAGCATTAATCTCATAGGCTCTATCTTCTTCACTTTCACATAAATCAACTGCTGTAAAGGCAGCGCAGTTAATTATTATATCTGGCATAATTCTATCTATTATTGTTTCAACAGCTCTTTCATCAGATATATCCAGTTCTTCTATATTATGCTCAATATTAGGGGTCCTATTAGTCAGAAATAATTCATAGGAATTACTTCTACTAAGTATTCTATATATTGCTTGTCCAACCTGCCCAGAGACTCCGGTGATTAATACTTTTTTCATGCAAAAGCCTTGCCTTTCTTCTTAACCTGTAAACTCCTACTATTTTAGTTTTAGTATAATCAATTAACTCTTAAATTACAATTCATTTTTCCATATGTTTAATTTTCATGTCAAAGCGGATATTCGCAATCCGCTTACGCTACTTGCTCATAACCTCATTGCCACTACGTGGCATTTCAGCAGGAGCTTAAACTCCTGCTGAAACAGGGAAGTCCTCCCACTTACAAAAGTGGGGGGACTTCCCTGAAGAGGTTAAATAGGATTATGGCTGTCTTATGTTGAACAAAGCCACAATCCTATTGAAACCATTTAGCTTAACATACCACCTAACATACCACTTAGGCTACTGATCACCAATACAGTGAACATATTACCCAGAGGAAGAGCTGATGATTGGTTCATTATTAGGGATACTAGCATTAGAATGACAAAATACATTACACCCATTAATAGTCCCCATATAAACTTCTTTTGTTCTACTTTTTTTCCTACATAAAACCCTGACAATAGGGATGAAGCTATGTAAGCCAGATTAATACCAACGCTTGTTACAATGGATGGTAAATTAAGCTTTAGCATAAGCAATGAAAGGATTAACAAAATAATTGCAGTTATTATATAGGCGATAAATAGTCCCTTTAGTAAATATACTATCTTAGTGTTATGACGGATTGTCTTATCCATTAGACACCTCCAACCATTTATACTAGATATATATTATTCTTATCATTAAAATATTCATACCTAATAGACATGTTTAGTTCTCTAGGAGTCCGTCTACTGAATAATTCGTGCTAGCATTCCATAGAATCCACTCATCATAACCTGCCTCATATACTCCTTCAATCTGGGCTCTAACCTCTTCACCACCATATACCTTGTAATTTTTTATCCATGAAGCAGTAAAGTCCTGAAGCCAAGGCCTTACTATAGCACGGTGATCATCTTCCGGTATCTGTGCCAGCTTTTCCTTAGAGGCATTTAATACTTTCCTTACTATAAGTAAGGGTTCTAGATCAGGGTATTCTATTCCATAATTACCTTCTCCAAAATGAGAAGGATATATCATGGGACAAATGTAATCAAGGTATTTAGCCATTTCCACGTAGTTTTGACCAACTAATCCAGCATCTATACTAGAGCTGATAATAGTTCCATATACATCTGCTGAAACAAATACTCCAAGAGGCTTAAGCTTCTCATAGGCATATTTGGTAAACTCAATAATTATATCTTCCTTAGATTTTATTTCTGACTCTTCTCCAAAATCAGCTTCTGCTATTCCTTTACCTGTGGAGAAACGTATATAGTCGAATTGAATTTCATCGAAACCAATCTCAGCTGCCTTGGTCGATACCTCCATAAGGTAATCCCAAACCTCATGATTGTAAGGATTAACCCAGCACTCATCATTATTGTCCCTATAAAGTGAACCATCCTTGTTTTTAATAGCCCACTCATGTTTCTGCTCTGCTACGTAAGGATCTTTAAAGGCAACAATTCTAGCTATCAAGTAAATATCTTTTTCTTTTAGTGTCTTAACCAGACCTTCCATATCAGATATCTGATTAGTAGTAGCATTTATCTCCTTTGCCAAAGGACTATCCATATGATAAGTAATCTTGCCTGTATCTCCTTTAACATCGATAACCATAGCATTAATCTCTGTAGTATCAGCTAAGTTAACTAATCTAGCAAAGTCATCAGAGTTTGCTTTAGCAGATGTAACATATATACCTTTAGCCTTCACAGGGTCTCTTTCAATTATTGCTAAGGTTTCCTCTGGCTCTTCAATGGCAGGGGTCACTGTTGGCTCTGGTGTAGGAATAGGTGTTGTATCCAGGACTGTATCTTCATCAGAAATAGTGATTTGATTATTCTTTTTACTTTTTTCTAGTCCAGTAAAGTCAATC
>DUNS01000209.1 GCA_012839235.1 Clostridiales bacterium | reverse complement strand
TTGCCCAGTTGACCTAACCATATGGGATATTAGCTCAGTTGGCAGAGCACTTGACTTTTAATCAAGGTGTCCCGGGTTCGAATCCCGGATGTCTCATTTGTAACTCTAATAACTGTATATATTATATGCGGATATGGCGGAACTGGCAGACGCGCTAGACTTAGGATCTAGTGGGAGACCGTGCAGGTTCGATTCCTGTTATCCGCACTCTAAAAGGCTTTATCACTTTCAAATGAAGGTGGTAGGGCTTTTTTTCTTTTGTAAGATTTATTAATATACTTGTACTACAAAGTATAATTGGTTAGAATACAAATAATTAGTTTCAATCAATCGATTAGAATAGGAGAAGGGCATTATGTTGATATTGGCATTAGAAACAAGTACAACATCAGCAAAAGCTATGTTATATAGTACTGAAGAAGGGATAGTTGATGTAATCACCAAGGAATATCCTTCAGAGGCTAATAATACCTTAATGCAAGATCCAGAGGGAGTACTTCAGGAACTAGCACAAGTTAGTAAACAGATATGTGCTGGCAGGGATATTGAGGTTATTAGCCTCAGTGGCATATGGCATAGTCTTTTGTTGTGTGATAAAGGGATGAAGGCTAAGACTAAAATTATAAGCTGGGCCAATACAAGTGGGGCCGATGTAGTCAGTAGGTTTCTTAAGGATGAGGAAAATGTTAATAGATTTTATAGGACTACAGGATGTCCTGTTGCTCCTAATTATCCCTACTTTAAATTACTTCATCTAAAAGAACAGGGGTATAAACTAGAAGATTATTATATAATGGGACAGGGAAGCTACATCACATATCGTTTAACAGGTAAGCGAGTTGTAACAGATTGTATGGCTTCTGGAAGTGGGTTATTAAATATTCATAATAAGCAATATGACAAAGCTATATTAAAGGAATTAGGCATAGAAGAGGATCAACTATGTAAGCTTGTAACCTATAAGGATGCTGTCCCCCTTTCTGTGGAAGGAGCTAAGCTACTAGGATTAAAGCCAGGGATACCTGTAATCCCTGCCAGTGCAGATGGGGCACTTAATCGGGTTGGAGCTGGAGCCTTAGATGAAGGGGCAATGACCTTTTCCGTTGGCACTAGTGCAGCAATTAGATTATCCACATCTAAGCCCCTAATTCCTGATAAACCAAGTACCTGGTCTTATCTTTCCCCAACCCAGTGGTTAAGTGGAGCAGCAACATCTGGGGCTTGTAATTGTACAGACTGGTTCAATGATGACTTTTATGGGATGAGCTATGATGAAATAGAAAAATGTAGCCAAGAGGAGTTGAATACACCAGTATTTCTTCCATTTCTTTTTGGGGAAAGGTCTCCTGGCTGGCAGGGTAATAAAAGAGGAGCATTTATTGGAATTGAACCTTATCATACAAAGCAACATTTCTACCAAGCAATTCAAGAGGGTATTCTATTTAATGTATACCAGAATTATAATGTTCTGTGTGATATGGTGGGTCAACCAAAAAAGATTATCTTGTCAGGTGGTATTGTCAATTCAAAATTTTGGACACAAATGTGTGTTGACATATTTGGTGCAGCCATGGAGATCCCAGTTATTAATCAATCCTCTCTTATGGGGGCTGTTATACTAGGCTTGGATTATCTGAAGATTATTCCTAGCCCTAAGGACTACCCATGTGAAAAGGGTAAGATTATCGTTCCTGACCCAAATATGAGACCAATATATGAGAAGAAGTACGAGAAGTATCTCTATTGCTATAATATGATTAGCTAGAGGAGGTTTATAGCATGCCAACAACTTATACTCATTATAGGTTTGGTCAGAATGTTAAAGAACATCTTGGTGGAGAGATAAAGAAGATAATATGTGAGAACAATACATTGTATAATATTGGACTTCATGGTCCAGATATATTATTTTATTATAAACCTATAGGCTATAATACTATTAATCAGACAGGGGTTGCTCTTCATAATGCAATGGCTGAAGAGTTTTTCAAAAATGGAAAGAAAATAATTAATAAGCATCCGGACAATAGAGTAGCTCTTGCCTATCTCTTTGGCTTTGTATGTCATTTTATGCTGGATAGTGAATGCCATCCCTATATTAACGAGAGTATAAAAACCATCCCCGTATCTCATAGTGCTATGGAGGCTGAGATGGACAGAATGCTAATGATTAAAGATGGACTAAACCCTATTAAATATAAGCCTACTAAGCATATAAGGTCAGATAAAAGAGTTGATGAGCTAATTGCATTATTCTATCCGAAGATTAGTCCGAAGCAGATAGGTCAGACCAT
>DUNS01000208.1 GCA_012839235.1 Clostridiales bacterium | reverse complement strand
TGAATAATCATATGTATTTCCTCCTTGAATTTTTTGTAGCATCCTTGCTACTTTTTAATGTATTTGGTAATAATACTCTCTGTAACCTACTCTAGTCGTACGCACTAGGCAAATTACAGGTGAGTGTTATTTACTCATAAGTTATATCGGACATTTTCTCAAATACTTAATAGATAATTTAAATTTTTTATTTCTTTTTGTCATAAAAGTAGGATTGCCCCTGATGTTGATCAGTCATATTCTTATAATAACTAGAAGCTGTTTGGCTATTGATTTTATAATCCTTAATTTCCTTTTTTCGGTTAGTGAATAATATATCAAGTTTCTTCTTATTCCTAATCTCAATAGATTGTAGTTCCGTGCTTTTATCTGTGATTTGGCGGATCACGTTCTGTAATTGGATGATATCTTCCTTGTGCTCAAACTTATTATTGCCAAGGATTTCCTTAACGTGATCGTAAATCTGTTCAAAGCCTTCATCTAACTCACTTAGTTGAAGAATAAGAATTTCTTTATCCTCGTAGGCTTGATCAAATTCATCACTACTAAATGGGGAGGTGGATATAATTTTTTCTTGCAATAATGTTTTTTCCAATAGTTTGTCTAATACCATAACCTTCTTTATTAAGCTATCCTTTAATACATCAATATATATTTGATTATCCACAATCTACCTCTTTTCCTATAAAGCCATTATTCTATGCAAATCTCAAAAGATACAGCTGGCTTTATACGGCTCCCATTTTACTGGCTTTTATAACTTCTTTCCAGGTGTCTCTCATCTCCCTAATATGACCAAGAGCTTCCTCAAGTATTTCTTTGTCCTTACGAATATTAGCCGCTACTAATCTCCTATATATGTAATCATATACCTTTTCAAATTCCTGTGCAACTGGGTACTTAAAATCTAGAGTCCCTCTCAGATATGAGATGATATTCTCTGTCTTTATAATATTAGTATTGGCTTTACTTATGTCATTTTCTTCAATAGCAGCCAAAGCTATATTACTGAATTTGATAGCTCCATCAAATAACATCAATGTTAACTCTGCCGGATTAGCTGTTTTGATTTTGTTGTTCTGATAAGCCAATGCTGCATTTATTGCCATTTCTTACCTCCTGGATACCCTGTTATAATATATATTTTTTCATTTATTAGCCCTACTTCTGGTTAGACACACCAAGCATTCCTGCAAGGGCATTACTTTGAGATTGTAATCTAGCCATAGCTGTTTCCATTGCCGCGAACTGTTTATAATACTTATCCTCAGTCTCTAAGAGCTTAGCCTCCAACTGAGCAATTTTCTTGGCATAATCTGTCTGTTGCTTTGACATCGTCTTGTCATTGTAGAATGTAAACATGCTTCTTACATTAATTATGGGTTTCATCTTATCATACATTGTATCATAAAGATTTTGTGATACCTTAGATAACACTTCCATAACTGTGTCCGGATCTTCACCTAGAGCTTTTAATAACTTATCAGCTCTTGATCCATATTCAGCATCATCCTCATCTCCAAATATATGAAGCAAACCATTCTCTTTATAATTCGCCGAGGTCTGAATACCAAAGCTTGATAATGAATATTTTTTACCATCCACTTCAACAGAGGTCATCAAAGCAGTCTTCATTGAAGAAAGCAACGAGCCTAGGGTAGAATCATTTCGAAGAATGGAATCTTTAATCTTGTCTTCCCACTTCTCTATCTCTTTTTCAGTCATTAGTTCTTTTTCATCATCAGTAAGTGGGTCATATCCTCTAGCTGAAGGGGCATAATATAAATCGTTCATTTCCTTAAGAATTTCATTGTATGACGTAACGAAGTCCTTAACCATGTCATATACACCCTGTGAGTTATTAGTCACATTAAGGTTAACTATTTCATTACCAGTTATCTTTTTTAAGGAAATCTCTAGTCCGTTAACGTTAAATGCGTTTGTAGAGCCTGTGTACTCCACATCATTGTACTTAATCTTACTATTAGTAGCTTCTACTACTTTAGAAAAAGCTTCTTCTGAAATTACGTATTTAAGTTTACCAGCTTCATCTAATGCGTCTAAGCCCATATTATTTAGTCTAGAACTTACATCAGTCTCCGCTTTTTTAGTTTCTTCCTGATAGGTTGTTGCCTTAGTAACAGCAGAAGCTTTAGCCGCATCTATTGCTGGATCTGTCATAGCTGTATCATTATATCTATTCTCTTCCTTCGCCTTCTCAGCAGTTATTGCCGCCGCAACAGCCTTATCAACAGCCTTCTGAATACGAGTTTCAGAAGCAGCAATCTTTTCATCTTGCTTAATTATGATGTCAGCTTTTTGCTCAGGTGTTAGGCTGTCCTCAGTAATCTTGTCAATGTCATCCTCAGACATTCCTGCTTCTCTAGCTTCTTCTTTTAATAGCTCAATCTCTTGAGCCATAACTTCATCTCTTATTAACTTCTCTTCTGCCTCTATAGCCCCATCTGTTACTTCGCTTCTGATTTCTGCGTCAACTAATATACGTTGTGCTTCCTTTCCAG
>DUNS01000207.1 GCA_012839235.1 Clostridiales bacterium | reverse complement strand
TGTAGTCTTACCACAGCTTCCGTGGCCTAACACAACAACATTCCTTATCTTTTCCGAAGTGTAAACATTCATACTGATTCCTCCAATACGTTTTTTAGTAGCAGTAGGAGCTAGCAATCTAACATTTATTACAGCTTTGGTTAGAATTGCCCATGTAAATCCTTCTTATTATATTGTACAAGAATTACTTCAATTTTACAATACATTTATAAGAAATTAACAGAATGGTGACCACAAAAGTCACCATTTCCGATTGTTGTCTATTTACTTAGAATTATACACTCCCATGGCTGAAAAGTCAGTTTATTCAATTTGTATTAATAAGGGTTTTAAGTATCTTTTTTACCTAGTTTTGATTTATTACATTAAAGTTCTAAGTTTTAATGCAATAAAGTGTTGACAAGAGAAAATAAGACTCATATAATAAGTGTACCATAATTTAAGGAGATAAAAATATGATTATCGTAATGAAACCTAATGCTAAACAAGAGTCTATCTTTCGTATAAAGAGTACTATTGAAGCCAATGGTCTAGATGCACATATATCTGCTGGTAAGGAAGTTACTATCATCGGTGTTGTAGGGGACAAATCAAAACTACTTGCTCAAAATCTCGAAATCTTTGAAGATGTTGATAAGATAGTTCCTGTAACAGAAAGCTATAAGCTGGCTAATAAGAAGTTTCATCCCGAACCCACTACTGTCAAAGTAAGAGATGTGGTAATCGGAGGTAATAATTTTGTTATCTTCTCAGGGCCATGTGCTGTAGAAAGCAAGGAACAGCTCTTAGCTACTGCTCAGGAAATAAAGAAAGCAGGAGCACATATCCTAAGAGGCGGTGCATTTAAGCCAAGAACCTCTCCTTATTCTTTTCAAGGACTAGAGGATGAAGGCTTGACTTTTATGAAGGAAGCAAGAGATGAGACAGGCTTACCTGTTATATGTGAAATCACTAGCCTTCATGCTATTGAATCAGCTGTTAAGTATGTAGATATGCTCCAAATAGGAGCAAGAAACATGCAGAATTTCTACTTATTAAAGGAAGCCGGCAAATCAGGTCTTCCGGTTTTACTAAAAAGAGGTTTATCAGCAACAATTGAAGAGTGGCTCAATGCTGCGGAATATATATTAGCTGAAGGCAATCCTAATGTAGTTTTATGTGAGCGTGGTATTCGCACCTTCGAAACAGCTACCCGCAATACTCTTGATATCAGTGCAGTTCCTGTTATCAAAAGAAAAAGTCACCTTCCTATAATTGTTGACCCTAGTCATGCTACAGGTGTTAGGGCATACGTTAAGCCTCTTGCTATGAGTGCTGTTGCAGCTGGAGCAGATGGGCTTATGATAGAGACCCATCCTAATCCTTCAACTGCTCTCTCAGATGGTCCACAGTCCTTAACCTTTGAAGAATTTGACCAATTGACTGAGGAGTTGAAGCCTCTAGTAAAACTTATGGAGAAAAATATATAGAGTGAATGTTATACACATAAGGAGACGGGATGGATAATTCAAATTTTATACTTAATAGTTCCAATAAAGCTACAATTGGCTTCATTGGCTTTGGATTAATAGGTGGTTCTATTGCAAAAGCAATTAAAAATATTAATCCTGATATTAGATTAATTGCATACGATCATAACAAAAATCATACAAGCCAGAGTTTACAGGATGCACTAAATGATGATATTCTTAATGATATTACATTTTCTTTACATGAGGATTTCCCTGATTGCGATATCATCTTCCTCTGTGCTCCTGTCTTGGCCAATATTGATTACTTAAGTATGCTTAAACCCCTTATCAAGGAGTCTTGTATTATAACAGATGTAGGCAGTGTGAAAGGTAACATTCACCAGGAAGTCCAAAGACTAGGTTTGGATAAACATTTTATTGGTGGTCATCCTATGACAGGATCTGAAAAGACAGGTTATGGCAATTCATATGCCCTACTTCTAGAGAATGCTTATTATATTATTACTCCTACTAATACAAGCCCAAAGGAAAAACTAGAAATCATGTATAATCTTATTAAACAATTGGGTTCAATACCACTTGTTCTTGACCCTCAGGAGCATGATGAGATCACTGCAGCTATTAGCCATGTCCCTCATATAATCGCAGCTCAACTAGTCAATCTAATTCGTAATTCTGATGATAAGGCCGAGCATATGAGAATGCTAGCAGCGGGAGGCTTTAAAGATATTACCAGAATCGCCTCCTCCTCTCCTACCATGTGGCAAAATATATGTTTGACCAATACAGCTAGTATTAATAAGGCATTAGATGATTACATAAAATCCCTAGAGGAAGTTTCCAGTGCCCTAAAGGATAAGGATAGAGAATATCTATATAATATATTTGATGAGGCTGGTGAATATAGAAGTAATATTCCTAATACCTCTAAGGGTATCTTAGAAAAAGTATACGAAGTCTATCTGGATATTACTGACGAGGCAGGTGCTATAGCCACTATAGCAACACAGTTGGCAGTTAATCATATAAGCATTAAGAACATTGGAATTATTCATAATCGGGAATTTGAAGAGGGTGTACTTAGAATCGAATTCTATGACCAATCTAGCGTAGATAAGGCGATAGAGGTTCTGAATCATTCTCATTATAACCTGTATATAAGGTAACCGGTAGTAGAGAAAGGAATAGTTTAAGAATGATTTTTCATAAAACACTTGCTCCCTTAAAGGGGGAAATAACAGTCCCTGGGGACAAATCCATATCCCATAGAGCCGTTATGCTGGGGTCTATAGCTAATGGAACCACTGAGGTTACTAACTTTCTTCAGGGGGCTGATTGTCTATCTACTATAGATATATTTAGGCAGTTGGGAATTGAAATAATAAATTTACCTTCATCAACAGGTCCATCCTCAGTGATAATACAAGGAAAGGGACTATATGGTTTAAGCAACCCCCATGAAGCTCTTGATGTTGGTAACAGTGGTACAACTATGAGATTAATATCCGGTATATTAAGCGGTCAAGGCTTTCCTACTATTTTAACCGGTGATGAATCCATAAGAAAAAGACCTATGGGAAGAATAATGACTCCCCTTA
>DUNS01000206.1 GCA_012839235.1 Clostridiales bacterium | reverse complement strand
AGATTTAATCTTAGCAGAATATGCTCAAAAAATTGGGTTTAAAGTAGATAAGATTGAAGTTGATAGATACATTATCACCAGTTCCCAACAGTACGAATCTACTAAAGAATATGGTAAATATTTAAGGAGTATGTTTATTATGAAAAAAACAAAATTCTTATTTTTAATAGTATCCTTAATAATCGTTTCAGTTTTTACAGTAACAAGTAGTGCTAATATTCCAAACGCTGATTTAAAAGGTATTGAAGCATTAAAAAAGAGTACAGTATAGTTAGGTATGGAAAAGATTTATGAGGATTTATCCCAGTCAACGACAAAATCAGTGCAGGAAGAAGAAGTTTTATATGCTTATAGTTCAATTATTGATCTTAATGCTTCTCAAAAAGTAATTGGCAAGGTAAATAATGTTGCAAAAATAACACATACTTATAAAGATAAAAATGGTAATTTTTTTGAATACGATAGAAATGGAAGGATAGTCTCTTTTAAAAATGAGCTAATAGAACCTTATAACCAAAGGTTAACAGCTACCGATGATATAATTAAAAAAGTAAATGACAGGATGGGTAAATTAGTATTTGGATATGACGAGTTTAACATTATGAATTTGAGTGAAGATGAGTTTGGTTTTCAAATATTTTTATCGCGTAACGTTGAAAATGTAGCTAAAGATTACATTTGTATCTCTGTTGATCTTAGTGGTGAGTTGTCGTGGTTTACGGTTAATTATTCGGATATAGATAATATTACAGACGAAGAACTTGCTTACTTCGAAGAAGAAATAAACAGTTATGTTACAAAAAATTATTCATACAAGGAATATAAGTATGATGTAAATTATAATATAATAGAAAATGTGCTTATTGCGACTTATACGGTTAATTTTTGCACTAATGATAACATGTATTATACTGATATTATATCAGTAGGGAAAGCACGTTAAAATTTTACATTTTCTTTTGAGATGAGTTGCGCACCCTCAATTTAATTTAGATGTGGTATAAAGTCACTAGTATTGAGGGTGCTGCTTATAATAGTATCAGATAAATGAGGGCAATTATGAAAAAGGTATTCTTTGTAGTATTTATTGCTTTTTGCTTTATTTTGACATCATGCAATCCGTATAATAACGTGAATAAACGGATTGATTTTTTTATCTGCGCTTTAACCGACTTAATTGAATATGATAAAGAATTAAATTCGAATATGAAGTATATTGGTATAGAAATACTTAATAGTGAATTAACCAAGGACGATTTTCAACAGATTCTATCCCGTATCGAGGATAAGTATTCTGTAAAAGCAATTTATTATACAGCGGAACAAAAAAATGAAGATATGAAAAAATCAAATACTTATAAAGTTCTATATTTATCAATAAACGTAACTGAAGTTAAATCATCACATGTAAAAGTTAGCTGTTCTAAAGCGGGTGCTGAATTTGGTGCCGCTGGTTATTTTGCTGCATACTACCAATATAAAAACAACGAATGGATATTATTAAAGACAGAGGATGAATGGCTTTCGTAAATAATTGAATTTGCTTCATGACCTGACAATACATCGATTGCATCTGTAACTAACCATCTTTATATAAAATAGTAATTTAAGCTCTATATCATATT
>DUNS01000205.1 GCA_012839235.1 Clostridiales bacterium | reverse complement strand
TAATAACCATTAATGCTCCTTCGTAATAGATAAGGGATGTGGTACTGCCTGTACTAAAACCCACCGCCAAAAAATATGCAGGAGCAAGAACCTTCATAAATTCAAGTAAAGAATGAATCCCATTGACAGCTACCTCTGAGGCGGCTACAAAGCTGCTTACTATAACTCCAAACAATAATAAGTATGTAATATAGTATCCTGTATCCGAAACTTGACTATTTTTAAAGGCCATTGATAAATTACTAAAGAGGGCCGCTACTAGGGCAATCGATACAAGCCTACCAAACACTCCTAGATTAGCTTTTATCTCCCCTTTTATTGAGGCTATTAGGGAAAGTCCAATATCAGTTAAGGAAAACTTAACTTCCCCGTTAATTAACTTTTCTACATAGCGACTAAAATCAAACTCATTGCCATAAGACATAATATCATCAATTACCCCTTGGATATCCGTATAATCCATGTCACCACTGTAATTGCTAATAGCCTTAACCTCCTTGGTGTTAACCAGTAAGGACAGCAATATTATAAACAGGCCTATGATTACCTTTATATACCTATCTCTTGAATATTTTCTGATTATATTCCTCATCCATACATCCTTTATTATAAGACTTACCCTTAATTAGTGGTCAAAAAACTTAATATAGTATCTAGAAGAGCTAGCATTATAGGCATTCCAATAGCAAGTATTGAAAGCTTACCAACCAGTTCAATCTGCTCCCCTATGGCATGATAACCGGAATCCTTGCATATTGAAGCTGAGAATTCAGTTACATAGGTGATCCCAATAATCTTTATAAGAATGCTGACATAGGATTTATTGATTTGTATATGAGATTGTAATTTATTAATCGCATCGATAATTATCTCAAGCTTACCAAGTCCCCATATTAGAATCACTATACATGCCATAATATTTATATATACAGAGAATGCCTCTCTTTCCTTCTTAAAAATAACTGCAAGCATTACAGCTATAATTCCTCCAGCGGCAATGCCTATTATTCCTTTAATTGGACCTTCCATATCCATCCCCCGACTGTCAATTAGTTGACCATAATGAAGAGTCTCTCGATAGTAACAAACAACTCAGTAAGATAGGGTAAAAGCCAAAACAGCACTAAAACCAGACCTGCCAAACTTGATAAAAAGGCTAATTCATCCCTACCAGTTTGTTTCAATATTTGATTTAGTATGGAAATAATAATTCCCACAACTGCAATTTTTAATATCAGACTAAAATCCATAGTTCCCCCACGACATTCTAAAACATAAGAATTGATATGAAAATACCAGCCATTATGCCCAAGCTATTGTACAAATAAGACTTTTCCTTCACCTTCTGTGATATTTCAGTTATTTCATCTTCCAACTGGGTAATAAATAACTCCAGCGTATTCAACTGCATATCCTTGTCCAAGTAACCTAAGTTTTCCCCAAATCCTATAAGGTTTTGTTTGTCCTTCTTACTTAAGGAGGTATCCAAAAGATCTGTTTCTACCGCCTCTTTCCAGATTTCTGTAAAGGTTCTACCGGAAAGCTCCTGCAGTTTCCTAGCAGTGTTCTGAAAGAATGGTTCATATATCCCAGGATTTCTTCTTGCAATAGCACTTATTGCTTCTGGTAGAGGTGTATTGGCAAATCGAATATCTCCTCGCAAGAGGACTATTAATTTTTTAAGCTCCCTTAGATTGTCCAAGCGGTATTTCATCTCATTACTAAAAAAGAAACCTATTGCTGTGGAAGATGTGATAACAAGTATACAGCCGACTATTTTCATCCATAACATAATAGTTTGTCCTCCTATTTCATAATCTTCGCTTTTAAAGCATTATCCCTGATCCATCATAAATAGCTTCTATGCTACCAACTCCCCCTCGATTGCTCAAGACAATATATCTTTCAAATAATTGCTTCTTAACCAGTTCACTTAGTATTGGTTTACTCTTTATATCTTCTATTGAGCTTCCATGAACAGTAGCAATCAACTTACAGCCACATCCAATAACATAATCTATGGCAGACAAATCCTCTATAGATCCTATCTCATCAACGGCGATCACTTGGGGAGACATGGAACGAATAAGCATCAACATCCCTATAGCCTTAGGGCAGCAATCCAGGACATCACTTCTAATACCTATTTCATTCTGTGGTACCCCCATATAACAGGCAGCAATCTCAGAACGTTCATCAACCACTCCAACAGACATTCCAGAAATATACTTATTCCCATTGGAAATCATACGAATAAGATCTCTAAGCAATGTAGTTTTACCGCATCTAGGTGGGGAGATTATCATAGTATGATAAATTCCAGCTAAGCTACTGTTGACAATATAGGGTAAGACTGGGGATGCACATCCCTTAATCTGATGGGCCAATCTTATATTGATAAAGGAAATATGTTTAATACCCTTTATGGTGTTCTGCTCTATGATTGTCTTCCCAGTTATACCAATCCTATGGCCTCCATTAATAGTTATAAACCCTTGTTTAATTTCCTCCTCGAAGGCATATAGGGAATAGTTACTTATGTATTCCATAGTCTCTCGGATTTCATTCTTACTGATTATTACCGCCTTGCTAGGGTTGTCTACTAATTTGGCGTCGTCACTTATAAAGTATTCCTTATTCTCATAGACGATGATTAGAGGAGAGCTTATGCGAAGCCTTATTTCCTGCAGCTTTTCATAATTAATTACAAGCTTTCCAAATATAGTTCTGAGCTTTAGGGAAAATATCTTCAGAAGCTCGTCTTTCCCATTCATTCGACATTTCCTCCTATCTATTAAAAATGAAAGGCTTATCCAATTTGCTTCTAAAACAATATATTCCATGGATAATAATTTATGCAGACAAGTAGTAAGAAATTGAAAGTTACTATTAAGACTTTTTTGGTTTCATAATTATTTTCCTCCTTCATATCAAGACATTAGAAGGCTATATAATGACTTTTAGATTGGTTTTATAGATATAATCTGTTGATTAATTAGTGAAACTATATTATTCTAAATGGTAATCAGATTAGTTGTTTAAAAAAATACTAGCTCAAGAGAAAGTAGGGATGTATATGAGATATGGACTTATTGGTGAAAAATTAGGACACAGCTATTCTAAGGTTATTCATGAAAAGCTGGCAGATTATATATATGATTTAATTCCTTTAGATAGTGAAGAATTCCATGGATTTATGGAAAAGAAGGATTTTACTGCTATTAATGTTACGATTCCTTATAAGCAGAAAGTGATTCCCTACCTTGATGAATTACATGAGACAGCCAAGGCAGTGGGTGCAGTTAATACTATAGTTAATAACAACGGGATCTTAACCGGATATAATACAGACTTTTATGGCTTTGAATATATGCTTATTCATAATAATATCGAGATTAAAGGTAAGAAATGCTTAGTTCTTGGTAATGGTGGAGCAGCTAGGGCAGTTGTTGCCGTTTTGGAGCATCTTAAAGCAGGGGAGATACTGATAGTTAGTAGAAGGCCTTCAGAAAGTACCATATCCTATGAGGATTGCTACCAGAATCATTCTGATAGTGATGTAATAATTAATACAACTCCTCTTGGTATGTATCCTAATATTGATGCTTCTCCACTAGATTTGACAACTTTCAAAAAGTGTCAGGCTGTTGTTGATCTTATATACAATCCCCTTGATACAAAGCTTACACTACAGGCAAGAGAATTAGGAATAAAGTCTGTAACAGGTCTGCTTATGCTTGTTGCTCAAGCAAAGCAAGCTATTGAGTATTTCCTTGGAACGAAGATTGAAGATGATGCAATTGATAAAATCACCAATGAACTCGTATCAAAGATAAAGTGAATTGGCAAGCTAATTCACTTTATTTTCATCTCTTCTATTTCTTTCTTCTTTTCTTTATAGTAATCATATATATTTATCATCGGAATAATGATCTTACCTTCTAGAAATGTAGTTGCAGATATATTCTCTATCTTGCTCCTTCCAATAGAATACAATGATGCAGCACCATTAATAAGTACCAGTTCTTTAAAAGTATTTTCATCAACTGATGATGGAGCTGAAAATGCTCCTTCTATCACTAACTCGATATTGGCTACATTCTTAAGATTTTCTTCAAGTTCGACTACTATTTTCATTAATAGTTTGCCATATTTTTTCTCTTGGTCCATAATGATCTCAGATGGCACAATTTCTAAACCTATTTTTCTTACTACATCAGATGATATTGACACAATATTATTAACAACCTTTAATTCTCTAATTGTACATCCCTGAAAATTCAATTCTGATGTTATCATATTAAAATTCATTATGCTATCCCCTTTGTATTCTCAGTTTTCATGATAGAACACCATTCATCTAAAGTAATAATATTATCCTCAAAAGGAATTGATATAGTTTCAAAATTATTATCATAGTGGTATTCATTATCCTTAATATTAGGTTCAAATTCCAAATCTAATTTGGAGCATATATCAATTAGTGTAGTAAGTGTAAAGTTATATTCTCCACTTTCCCATTTTGATACCATTCCTTGTGACACACCCATCATTTTTGCAAACTGTTTTTGATTCATGCCAAGTGAAATTCTTTTTAATTGGATCTTTGAAGATATTAAGGCTAATTTTTTTATCTTATCAATTTCAATCTGTGAGATTCCTTCCGATAACCATTCTGTTGTTTTTGCATTTTTTATTCTCTCATTTATACCCATTTTAATCCTCCTCATAATAATCTTAACCGCCAAAAACAATAATATTCATTTGACAGAAAGGATTATTCTATGCATCTAACGCCTTCAACCTTTTTTTAACCATTTTAATATTTCTAGTATAATCACTTTTTCTTTCTTCCTTAAATGCTGTTAATAACAATATATCCCCATTTTCCAGATATACATATAATACTCTAGGATTCAATTTACTTTTTGGATATCTGATACTATAGATACTAGGCTTCACACTTTCCAATTGCTCAAAGTTTTCTAGATTTATTGCATCTTTCCCATACTCCTCTAAAATAGTCAAAGAAGCAATAAGCCACTTTTGATATCTAGGATAAGGTGGCTTAATTGCAAGCTTTTCTTTAGTCATTTTCTTAAATTCCTTCTGGAAACAATCAACTTCGTAAATCTTAGAAAACATAGAATTCTTTACTATATCCAAAGTATACCCTCTCTTTAGTAACATTATATTACTTATAGGTAATATATGCAATACAATACTTTAATTTTTTTCACATATATTACAAATAAGTTGTAATTATCCTTTTGCAACTTGTATTTCTTGTTATTAACTTTCTAATATTATAAACATATCATATTTTCTAACATATTTCTACATATATTCCTAGATATGGGCTAGATAAAATAAAAAAACGCAACCGTGAAATATTCCACGATTGCGCTGTATTATTATCTCTAATAAATTATACTCTCTTCATATACTCGCCGGTTCTAGTATCAATACTGATCTTATCACCTTGCTCTACGAATAATGGAACAAATACAGTTGCTCCAGTCTCTACAACAGCTGGCTTTGAAGCTCCTGTTGCTGTATCTCCCTTAAAGCCTGGCTCAGTATCTGTAATAACTAGTTCTACAAATAGAGGAGGTTCGATTGCGAATACCTTACCTTGATAGGAAAGCATCTTAACCATCTCATTCTCTTTGATAAACTTCAGGGAATCTCCAACTTCATCACTAGATAAAGCTATCTGATCATAAGTCTCTACGTTCATAAAATTGAATAAGTCTCCGTCAGCGTATAAATATTGGTAATCGCTTCGATCAATATGAGCTTGTTCAAATCTCTCAGTAGGACGGAAGGTTTTTTCTATTAAACCACCATTCATTATATTTCTTAATTTTGTTCTTACAAATGCGGCACCTTTGCCTGGCTTTACATGCTGAAAATCAACAACCTGATATACGTTGCCTTCTATTTCAACAGTCAGACCATTTCTAAAATCACCTGCTGATACCATTCAATAACTCCTCCTTAAAATTGACTACAGATTAGTTTATAATAAACTGACACTATTTGCAACTATTTTTTCTAAATCGACCTATTTCTTACATTGTCTATTCTGTTTATAATAAGACTCTACAACATAATTAGCTAAAATGCAATCTCTTCTGCCTAAAGCTCTATTAGATTCTTATCTGAATTGGTGAAATTCTCACAACCTGTTTCTGTTACAACAACCAAGTCTTCAATCCTAACTCCACCAAAGTCCTTGATATAAATACCTGGTTCGATAGTTGCTGTCATACCAGCAAGAATAACATCTTCCTCAGATACCGATAATCTAGGGTTCTCATGAATTGCTAGCCCTACACTATGGCCAAGTCCATGTCCGAAGCATCCTTCATAGCCAGCATCGTAGATAATATCTCTAGCAATCTTATCAAGCTCTTTACCTTTGAATCCTGCTTTTATAACATCAAGAACCGCCATCTGTGCTTTTAAAACTGTGTTATATATTTCCTTTTGTTTATCCGATGCTTTACCTATCACAATTGTTCTAGTCATGTCTGAACAATATCCATTATATACACAGCCAAAATCCATTGTTAGAAAATCACCCATCTCAACCTTCTTCTGACTAGGCACAGCATGGGGCATGGAAGAATTCACTCCTGAGGCAACTATAGCAGGAAAGCTAGTTGTTGTACCTCCATTAATCTTTAGTAAATATTCTATACGAGCTGCAATTTCAAGCTCTGTCATTCCTGGTTTTATGAAATTCAATATTTCAGTGAATACACTATCACCTATTGCTTCTGCCTTTTTGATATATTCTAATTCCTTAGGTGTCTTAATTCTTCTCAATCGAGTAATATCATCCCCTAATGGAAGAAGTTCATCTACAAGAAGCTTGTCTTTAAGCTTATTATATGTGGCAAAAAGCATATCCTCTGATTCAAAAGCAAGTTTATTAATACCATCTTCTTTTAGAATATCATTAATTGCTTCTTCATATCCACCATTACCAATGGTAATGATTTCATAGCCCTTGGCTTCGATTTCTGCCTGAATTGTATATCTAAAATCAGTTATAACAGCATGTCTTTTTGATGAAATATAGACATATCCTGTTTCTCCAGCAAATCCACTTACATAATACATGTTCTTGCCATTAGAAATAAGTACTGCATCTAGATTATTCTTCTGCAATATTTCTTGAACCTTTTTAAAATTATCCATAATTGTATCTAACTCTCTTTCCTATTACTGTTGTCAATAATATTTTTTAGAGCATCCACTGCTAGCAAATACCCCTGCAATCCAAGCCCTACTATCTGCCCTGTACAAACTGGTGCTGTAACTGAAATGTGGCGAAACTCTTCCCTTTTGTGAACGTTGGAGATATGTACTTCAATTATGGGTACATTGATAGAGGCCAGGGCATCACGAATAGCATAGCTATAATGGGTGTATGCACCAGGGTTTATGATTATACCATCTACACCATCATAATAGCTTTTTTGGATACGATCGATAATCTCCCCTTCTCCATTACTCTGAAATGTCTCTATAGTAATACCAAGTTCTTTTCCTTTGCTTCCTAATAATCCTACGAGATGAGGATAATCTTCCTTACCATATATCCCCTTATCTCTTATCCCTAGGAAATTAAGATTTGGACCATTAATAACTAAGACTTTTATTGCTATCCCTCCTTTATATCATGAAGAAAACCACTTCATGATCTTGCCATGACCCTCAGAATATGCAAGCGAGCTTGCAATTCCTTACTACCTTTTTGTAATCTCATCAACAATTTCACTTATTGATTTACCATCTATATTAATAATTCTGTGGGCAAGTTCTTCATAAATATGGGAACGTTCCTTTAAAAGCACATCAACTCGTTTGGAAATATCCTCTCCCTTTAAAAGAGGTCTTGTTGTATCCTTAGATAGCCTCTGAACAAGAAGCTCTTTAGATCCTTTTAGATATACAACCTTGCCAATTCTTTTTAAGGCTTCCCTATTCTTGGAGCGCATAGGTAGGCCTCCACCAGTTGAAATCACCGCTCCATTAATAGTAGATAAGATCCCTTTTAAAATTCTTGACTCCATATCTCTAAAGTACTCTTCACCCTTGGTTTCAAAGATTTGACTAATGGAAGACCCTACTTTCTTCTCGATCATCATATCAGTATCAATAAAATTATATCCTAATTGCTTAGCTAGAGCCTTACCAACTGAGCTTTTGCCGCATCCCATAAAACCTATTAAGACTATATTGCTTCTTCTTTTATTCATATCTCTATGGTAAAAATATAATACTATCTTCTCTAATCTCCGCTTAAATACAATCTGTATCTCTTCTTTTGGAGAAATAGGCTTAACCAAATATGACATCATTCCAGTCCTATTTGCACCGTAGATATCAGTAAAAAGCTGGTCACCGATAAAGATTGTTGTATCAATAGTTGTTCCCATTATCTTAGTAGCTTTAATATAGTTTTTTCTACTGGGTTTATGTGCATCAAAGATGTAATTAGTCTTAATATCCTTGTTAAAGCGCTTAACCCTTTCTTCATCATTATTGGAGATTAGGCAGCTTTTAAAGCCAATTTCTTTAATATGCTTAAAAAGTTCTATGGCCCTATCAGTAGCATCTTCATCATGTCTTACAAGAGTATTGTCAATATCAAATATTATCCCACGGTACCCTTCTTGATATAACTTTTTATAATCAATGACATATGTGGATTCTGCCGTTCTTTTTGGATAAAACCTTTTAAGCATTTTAACACCAATACCTTTCATCATTATCTGCAATCTTTCTACATGAAAATCTCTGATTTTCATGTTACGCAGGGCACAAAGTTGCGATTGAAAAATCAAGATTTTTCAATCTATTCTCCTTTAACTCATAAACTCTTAATCTTATAAACTCTTAAATTCTAAGCTTCAACTTCTGAAGTACAGTGTGGACACCTTGTTGCATTGATATTGATATCAGATAAGCAGTATGCACATTTCTTAGTGGAAGGTGCTGCAACTGGTTCAGGTTTCTTAAGCTTATTAATCCACTTGACTAATAAGAACACAACAAAAGCCATAATGAGGAAGTTGATTACCCCGGAGATGAATGCGCCATAATTAATGGTGGCCGCATTAGCAGCTTTAGCAGCTTCTAAGTCTTCATATTTAACACCATCCAAGGCAATGAAAAGATTGGCAAAATTAATATTCTTAGTGAAAATATTAAGTACTGGCATAATAATATCATTAACTAATGAATTAACTAGTCCTGTAAAGGCACCACCGATTATGATACCCACTGCAAGATCAATCATATTGCCTCTTAGGGCAAATTTTTTGAACTCTTTTAACATATTCTCAACCCTTCCTTTCTTAGCCTTAAGCTTCTTCATTCGCATATTCATCATCCTAACTAAATAATCTTAAGTATAAAAAGTAGATTATGTTTCTATATATATCATAAATTAGCAGATTAGGAGCTCAAATGCTTCGTATTTTCCGCGTATATGCTTGCAGATACGCTGCACGTATGCACTTATCCAATAAAGCCATGACCTTTATTCAAGCAAGCTTGATAAATATCCTGTCTTTCTTGGACTAATCTGCTTATTCGTGTATATTATAGTATAACCATAAGTGTTTGAAAAGATTTTTTATTTTATATAGCCTAATTTATCTTAATTCTAAACCATTATTCTTTAATACAGCAAGCAGCTCATCAACCATCTCTGATATTTCATTACTTTCTAGGGTCTTTGTCATAGAGCCGAATTCAAAGTGAATGGTTACACTCTTTTTGCCTGCTAGAAGCTTCTCATCTTCAAATATATCAACTAGATGATATCCCTGTAGATATTCACATGGATATTGGTCAATAATCTTTGTTATGGCTTCATAGCTCATTGCTTTATCTGCTAATATACTTAAATCCACTGAAACTCCAGGATACTTAGACACTTCCTTGTAATTTAGAGGCTGTGCAGCAACTTCTTCCATGTCCATAATATCAATTTCGACAAAAGCAACATTAAGCTTCTTATCAATATTATTTCTTACCCTTGGATTAAGCACTGATAAATATCCAATTTCCTTATTCTCCAATGATATGCTAGCACAATTAACTGGATGAACAAAGTTATACTTACTTAATTCTTTCTCAGGAGCAAATATCGGCTGAATATTTTTAATATCATGTAATAGCATCTCTACTATTTCCTTAGTCTTAAAGTATACCTCTTTTTCACTTAATTTCTTACTAGCAACTACAAATCCAAGTCTCTTTCTTTCATCACATAATCCATCAACTTTTAAGCCATTAGCCACTCGGCCAATTTCATATATTCCCATCTCTGGATTACTCTCAACATTTTTAAGAACAACGCCTAAAAGACTTGGAATAATTGTGGATCTTATGGTATCATTTTCTGCTGTTAAAGAGTTAATAACCCTGATATTTTTATCTGTAACGATACCCATCTCTTTATTAAGCTTGGTCTCATACCAAAGATAGCTATGAACTTCATTCATGGCATACTGCTTTGATAAAAGCTGTTTAATCTCATACTCATTATCCCTTTCCACGCTGTGGCGAACAGGAACAAGAAGACTCTTGGTTGAGCGAACTTCAAAGTTATCATAGCCATATATACGGGTAATTTCTTCAATTATATCCGCCTTCATACTTACGTCCTTGGTTGCTCTCCAGGATGGAACTACTACAGTAAACTTATCTCCATTACGGGTCAAGCCAAAACCAAGACGGGTTAAGGTATCCTCTATCTCATCTGAGGAAATATCAATTCCTGTATATTTGTCAACAAAAGACTTATCAATATCTATGGTAATGGTATCATAACGCTTTACATAGGAATCAGTTAATGAAGATACTACAGTAATCTCAGGGTCTATATCCTTAAGTAGCTTCATGAAACGATCTATAGCTAAGGTTGTAAGCTCTGGATCCAGGGTCTTTTCGTATCTAGCACTAGCATCGGTACGAAGTCCTAACTTAGTTGCGGATTTACGAATTGTAGCTCCGTCAAAGTTAGCTGACTCCAGCATAACTGAATCAGTAGCATCTGTAATCTCAGAAAACTCTCCACCCATAACCCCTGCTACACCGGTAGGTTCGTTATCATTACATATCATAAGGGTATCTGCCTCAATAGTACGCTTTGTACCATCTAAGGTAACAAAGTCAATTGGCTTGTCAAAGGTCTTTACTCTTACTTTTGATACCTTATCATTATCAAATGCATGCATAGGCTGACCTAGCTCCATCATAAGATAATTTGTTAAGTCTGCCAGTAGGTTGATAGGTCTCATACCACAATAGGTAAGACGAATTCTCATGTTGATTGGAGATTTCTTCACCTTGATATTTTTCACAGCCATACAGCTGTAGCGGTAACATTTTTCAGTATCCTCTACCTTAATATCTATTTCAGGAAGATCTTTAAACACACTGGTATCCATAACATCAAGTGGCTTTAAAGGTCGTTTAGTTAATACAGAAATCTCTCTTGCGATTCCGTAATGCCCCCATAGGTCCGGTCTATTAGTTAAGGACTTATTATCCACTTCAAAGATTGTGTCCTCGATATCCATAAATTCCTTAATGTCTGTTCCTAGTGGATACTTATCCTCTAATATCATAAGTCCTGAGTTGTCATCGCTGATGCCTAGTTCCTTCTCAGAACAGCACATACCACGACTTACTTCCCCAGCAATTGATGCCTCCTTAATCTCAAGATCACCAACCTGACCACCTATCTTGGCAAATGGTACAACGGCCCCAACAAATACATTAGGTGCTCCACATACGCAATCTACAACTTCACTACCTATATCCACCTTAACTAGGTGTAACTTCTTAGAATTAGGATGGTCCTCCATGGCTACTATCTTGCCCACAACTACATCCTTAATATTCTTACCCATTTCATATATATCTTCAACCTCTGCAGTAGATAAGGTAAATCTTCCGATTAACTCCTTTACATCTACTCCAGTAAGATCTGTAAATTCTGAAATCCAATTCATTGATACTAACATATCATACTCCTACCTTTCCACGATATCTGCAAACCTTGGGCCAAAGGCACAATATTTGCAAAGTGAATTTTAATAATTCACTTTTCTCACTTTACCTATAATCTATTTTACGAATTGCTTTAACTGCTTAAGATTTCCTCCATTAAATAGGCGAATATCCTTGATGTTATATTTCATCATAGCAAGTCTTGTAAGTCCCAGTCCAAATGCAAATCCTGTGTACTTCTCTGGATCAATGCCACCCATACTTAGTACATTAGGATGTATCATTCCACAGGGCAATAATTCAATCCAGCCAGTGTTCTTACAGGTAGTGCATCCGTCACCACCGCAGATTTCGCAATTTATATCAAGCTCAAAGCCTGGCTCTACGAATGGGAAGTAACCTGGGCGAAGTCTTACCTTAACATCTCTCTCAAAGACTTCTGTTAAAAGGACCCTCATAAAATATATAAGGTTGGATATGGATATATCCTCACCAATCATCATTCCCTCTAATTGGAAAAATGTATTCTCATGGCTGGCATCTAAATTCTCATTTCTAAAGCATCTACCAGGAAATAAGACCTTTAGGGTTTCACCTGGATTAGGAGCGCCATACTTCTTCATGATAGTGTTCTGTGCAGCTGAGGTATGGGTCTTTAAAATCTGACCATTTTCAAGATAATAGGTATCCTGCATATCTCTTGCTGGATGGTTCTTAGGTATATTAACTGCTTCAAAGTTATTATATTCTGTCTGAATCTCTAGACCATCCTCGATAACAAATCCCATGGTTTTAAAGATATCTTCGATCTGTTTTTGAACGATTGATATAGGATGAAGGGTTCCAACTGGCTTCTCAGAAGGAATAGAATAATCATAGACCTCAGCATTGTCTATCTCCTTTTGGTATTCCATTTCCTCCAAGGTCTTCTGATACTGGGCGATAGCAGCTTCAATCTCATTCTTAAGTATATTTAATTCTTTTCCTGCCACCTTCTTAACATCATTAGCTAAATTTTTAATATTTTTTAGCTCCTCAGTAACTAAACCCTTCTTACCAAGAAAGGCAACTCTTAATTTCTCAAGCTTATCGTTAGAATCAATTGCTTTTAATTCCTCAGAAAACTTACTTCTAATCTTATCAAGATTTTCTAACATACTAATAACCATTCCTTTCATCTTAGCCTGCATACAATTTTCTAAATGAGAGGCGAAGCTTCTCATTGTAAATCTTTGATTTTCATTTTACGCAGTGCACAAATTTACGATTGAAAAATCTTGATTTTTCAATCTGTCTTCCTAATTTAATACTTTTTCAATAAAAAAAGCTTTCGTCTCCAAAGGGACGAAAGCATCGTGGTACCACCCAAGTTTAAGCCTCAAAGCATGGCTTCTCTAGTCGTTATAACGGAACGTAACCGATCTTTCTTTCAAAAGACAGCTCCAGTGCCGAAATTCGCATTATAAAAGAACCCGAAATAGGCTTGCAGCCGATGGCCTATTATCTCTGTCAGGGAAATACATGCTACTAAAATCACCTTCAAAGCTTTTACTTAGAATATACAATTGTTTATCTATTTATCATATCTTAATCAACTTAATTAAAAATGTCAAGTGATAGAATTCGAATATTTATCCCTAGGCACAGTCTTTACTTTCGAGCCTTCAAATCCTTTATGTCATTTAATTATCTGTTTACGCTTTTCTTCAGTATTGATCGATACGTGGATGTCATTACCTTTTAGATATTTGTCTGCTTCTTTCTTAGTGATTTTCTTTTTATCGATAAAGTAATCCCCATTACTTGAATAAGCAGCATATAATATATCCGTAACGTGAGTAAGTTTATTATTCTTCATTTTATATACATTATACCAGATATCCCCATCGCTTTCCCACAATACGAGATAACTCTTTTTCGGATTATAGAATGATCCTCCTTCAATTGTTGAGGTAAGTTCTTTCATTTCTCCCTTCACATAGGTGTAATAAGTCATCTTTGCATCGGAATGTAGTAATTCCATAACTCCATCCCCATTGATATCAAAAATTGCAAAGGTATCATAACCACTTCCTATTTGCTTCTTTTCCATCTCCTCCAAGAACTGCCTATAAACTACTTTGGACATATATTTGTCATCTTTTATCTTAATCTTAAAACTGAACTTTTCCTTATGCTTTACATATTTTACAGTTGCTGTAACGGTAGCAGTTCCTAGTTTCTTGGGCTTTATATTCCCTGACTTATCCACTTCAACAATCGATTTATTGCTACTTGACCAGGTTACTTTATCCGAAAATTTTACATCCAAGGATAACTGTATCTTTTGCCCTACTCCAACCTCTACTGTGTTTTTTCCTTGTAGATACAAATTACGATTCTGCTTCGTATTTTCATAAAGTTCAATCCGTTCTGCATCGTTTACATATTTATCAAAATAAGAATCATATTCTTTCTTTGATATTATGGTTTTTTCCTGACTTTCACCTTTAGATGTACTGTATTCATAAATATAATTATCATCTCTATCCATACCAATATCATGGTAAGAGAATTTTCTGATTGTCTTTAAGCTTCCTTTTTCTAATTTAGTCACTACAATACATTCTTCACGTACTGAACTACGATAGGGTAAATAGATTAGATTTTTCTTGTCTTTATTATAAAGTGGTGATCCGAAGCAGTATAACTCATCTGCTAGCACCACCTTACCGTTTTTAAACTGATATAAAGCAATCGATTGCCACCCCATAGTTTCTCTGGTTCCTACCATTAATTCGGTTATTCCATCCTGATTTAAGTCTATAACAGTAAAATAATACTTTCCATCCCCATATTCCGCATCTAAATGCTTTTCATAATCTTTCTTTTCCATAAACTTGAGAAAGGCAGCCTTTGCCTGCTCCGATTTTGACATTTCTGTCTTTTTGGATGCAGCTGCGGCTTGCACTGCTGTAGAAAGGTTCATAAATACTATAACATTCATTAAGATTATGGCTAGAAGTATCTTTAGACCCCAGTTTTCTTTAGATATTTTAAACATTCTCATTCCCCCACTTGTGTTTTTGATAAATGATTATCAGACTATGTCCATATTTCTTGGACTAATCTGCTTATTCGTTTATATCAGCTTATAGTGTTTCAGTGCGTGTTCCACCCCACCTTCATCTACATCCTTGGTTATAAATGTTGCCATGTCTAGGACATCCTGTGAGGAGTTCTCCATTGCAATACTGGTCTTGACATATTCAAGCATTGCAAGATCGTTGGAACTATCTCCTAATGCGTATGAATTATCTAGGGATATATTAAGGTGTTTAAGCAGGAATTCTATTCCTGAAGCCTTTGAATAACCCCTTGGAACCACTTCGTAGAAATCATCCCCTCTATCAATAAAATCAAAGACATCCTTGTATTTGTTATAAAAGGTTTCAAAGCCTGATTTAACCTGTGGCCATATACAAAACTTATCAATATCAATGGTTTTCTCATCCCAGGCTAGAACATTGTAGCCAAGGACATAAGTCTGATCGAATTTAATCTTTTTTGCAGTCTCATTAGTATATTCCTCTAAGAAATATATAGCCTTTGATCCTTCTAATATAGCCTCAATATGTAGCTCATTAAGATCCTTAATCAGCTCTGTTATTATCTCTCCAGATATTGATACATGGTGCAGCTCTTCCCCTTTATATATTATATGGGTTCCACACCCATATACATATCCATCAAAGTTCAAGGACAATACATCCTGTCCCATCTCTCCTAATGTTCTTCCTGTGTTAATAAAAACCAGATGTCCATTGTCTTGTAGCTTATTAATAGCCTCTTTGGTACTGTCTGAAATTTCTAATGTTCTATGACTTAAAATGGTTCCATCTATGTCAAAAAAAATAATACTTTTATCCAATTCAATAACCATGCCTTTCTTTTGTGCATTTATCTAGTTGGTTGTTATAAGCATTGCATCTCCAAAACTAAAGAACCTATAACCCTCTTTAACAGCTTCTTCATAGGCCTTCATTATGTGTTCCCTACCTGCCAGGGCAGAAACAAGCATCATCAAGGTTGATTCTGGCAGATGAAAATTAGTTATTAAGGCATCTAAAACCCTAAATCTATAGCCTGGATAGATAAATATTGAAGTATCTCCACTGCCTCCATGGACTATTCCATTATCATCTGTAACCGATTCTATTGTTCTACAGCTAGTAGTGCCTACTCCAATAACTCTACCACCATTTTTCTTAGTTTCATTTATTGCATCTGCAACCTCATCACTTACTACATAGAACTCAGAGTGCATATGATGTTCTAGTATATTATCCACCTTTACCGGCCTGAAAGTACCTAGCCCAACATGTAAAGTTACATATACAATCTTCACTCCTAATTCTTCAATATCCTTAAGGAGTTCATTAGTAAAATGAAGTCCCGCTGTTGGTGCAGCCGCAGACCCCTCATACTTTGCATATACAGTTTGGTAACGGTTTTTATCCTCTAATCTATGGGTTATATATGGTGGAAGAGGCATCTCACCTAAGCGGTCTAAAACCTCTTCAAAAATTCCTTGATAGCTAAACTTAACAAGTCGGTTCCCATCATCGATTACATCTACTATTTCACCAATAAGCAGACCATCACCAAATTTAATCTTGGCACCCACTCTTGCTTTCTTTCCTGGCTTAACAAGAGTTTCCCAGATGTCATTGTCTCTTCTTTTTAGTAAGAGAAGTTCTATACTTGCTCCATGGGTTTCATCTTGCTCAGCTTTAGTACCCCTGCCTCTCACACTATTTTCAGATATTTTTTCGCCAACAAGCCTAGCAGGAATTACTTTTGTATTATTAAGCACAAGGCAATCCCCACTCTTTAAATACTTTTTTATATTACTAAATACCGTATGTTCTATATCTCCATTGTTCTTGTCTAAAACCAGAAGTCTTGAACTAGAACGATCCTCCAAAGGATCCTGTGCTATTAATTCTTCAGGCAAATCATAATAAAAATCATGCCTTGTTAGATTTGTTTCCTTCATCAATTCTCTTACTCTTTTCTTCTACCTTATTTCATCTTCATAAACTATTAGCCTGGACTAATACACACCTCTTAAAATAATAAATCAGATTTTTTCTTAAGGAGTATTCCTCCATTAACAATCATGAATATTCCAGCAAATAATCCTAAAACGATTAGTCCTATTCCAAGAACGAGATTCCATACACCTACAGATTTCATTGTGTGATATATTTTCTCCATCATTTTTTAAAACTCCTTTCTTAAATCTAATTAGTAGCACCATAGACCTCATAATATCCATCAATAGCTTCTTTTAATTTATCATCTATTATTATTTTACCTTTATAGGGTTTATTATACAAGTGTTTTACTACTTCCTCCATAGTAACTATTGCTGTTGTTTCAATACCATAGTTTTCCTTAATCTCTGTTAAGGCACTTTTTGTCCCCTGTCCTCTCTCCATTCTATCAACAGATACTACCAGTCCTAAAACTTGGACTTTTCCTTGAGCATGAAGTATTGGCATAGTTTCTCCGATTGATGTTCCGGCTGTAGTTACATCCTCGATAATTATGACCTTATCCCCATCAGATATTGGTGAACCAAGAAGAATACCAGTGTCTCCATGATCCTTAACTTCCTTACGATTGGAACAATATTTTACATCTGTGTCATAAAATTCACTGATGGCCATAGAGGTAGCCACAGAAAGGGGTATCCCTTTATAGGCTGGGCCAAAAAGCAGATCAAAGTTAAGTCCATATTTATCCTTTATAGCTCTGGCATAATATTCTCCCAGTTTGCGTAGCTGAGATCCCCTTCTATAAAACCCAGTGTTAACAAAGAAAGGCGTCTTCCTTCCACTCTTAGTGGTAAAATCACCAAACTTCAGAACCTTAGCATCCACCATAAATTCAATGAAATCTTTTTTGTATTGCTCCATTTTAAACCAAACCTTTCCGCACAGCCTACTGTGCTCTTTATCTGACGCAACCTATCAGTTCCTTTATATCACTAATACCATAATTGCTCATATATTCTTTTATTCCTTCTACAACATCCATTGTGGCAGAAGGATTATTAAAGTTTGCCGTACCCACTGCTACCATAGTTGCTCCAGCCATAATAAACTCAAGAGCATCCTCTGCTGAAGCTATACCTCCCATGCCGATAATAGGAAGCTTTACAACACTGGCCACCAGATCAACCATTCGAACAGCGATGGGTCTAATAGCTGGTCCCGATAAACCTCCAGTTTTATTACCTAGGGCATAAGTTCTTTTATGAATATCTATCTTCATTCCAGTTAAGGTGTTGATTAGGGATATTCCGTCTGCTCCACCAGCCTCTGCCGCCCTCGCCATCTCTGTAACATCCGTAACATTAGGACTCAGTTTCATAATAATAGGCTGCTTTGCTCTCTTCTTAATCTCAGAGGTAATATAGTGTACTTGCTTTGCATCCTGACCAAAGGCGATACCACCTTCCTTAACATTAGGACAGGATATATTAATTTCCAGCATATCCACATCACATTCAGCTAGCTTATCTACTACCTCACAATAATCCTCTATGGTTTTCCCCACAACATTTACTATAATCTTAGTATCAAACTTTCTTAAAAATGGAATATCTCTCGCTATAAATACATCTACTCCTGGATTTTGAAGACCAATTGCATTAAGCATTCCACTAGGAGTCTCTATAACCCTAGGAGTTGGATTACCTCCCCAAGGAAAGCTAGCTACTCCTTTGGTAGTTACTGCTCCTAACTTAGATAAATCCACATAATCTGAATATTCTATCCCTGAGCCAAAGGTTCCTGAAGCAGTAGTCACAGGATTATTAAATGTTATTCCACCAATATTAACACTTGTATTCATGATATCTCCCTTCTTATGAATATCAAACTTAGGCAATTGCGAAACAACACAATTTATATTATTAGGGGTCAAAAACCCTTCCAAATAATGAATATCGACGATTTGCATAAAGCAAAAGAACGAAATCTTCTATAGCTCTACTTCATCCCCATAAAACACGGGACCTTCCTTGCATACTCTCTTATTATTAACCATACTATGATCGTCTACGCTCCTCGACTTGCATACACAGCCTAAGCAAGCACCAACACCACAAGCCATCCTTTCCTCTAGGGAAAGCTGAGCTTTTATATTATGCTCTTTGGCATATTGTTGTAATCCCTTTAACATAGGGGTAGGTCCACAGGCATATATGATGTCTGCATCAAGGTTGTTCTCTTCTATTGCATTAACCACATTACCTTTAACTCCACGACTTCCGTCCTCCGTAGATATATATACATTCCCGTAGGCTCTGAAATCTTCTTCCATGAAGGTGGTATCCCGGTAACCCAGCACAATGTGCTTCTCCCCAGCAAAATCCTTGGACAACTGAAGAAGTGGTGGTATACCAATTCCTCCACCAATAATCAATGCCTTTTTTCCTTCTATAGAAAATCCATTACCAAGGGGACCCATAACCTCTATAGAATCTCCTCTTTTAAGCAGGGAGAATTCCTTGGTTCCTTTGCCAACTACTCTAAAAACCAATCTAATTCTACCACCAAGCTTATCAATCTCACATATACTGATAGGCCTTGGAAGCATCATGCTATGATCCTTGCTAAATAGATTAACAAACTGACCGGGTATGGCTTTCTTTGCAATAGTTGAAGCATCAAGCCACATACTAAACACATCATCAGTTAGAGCTATATTTTCTAATATTTTAATACTATCCTTAACTGCTGCCATTATATATTCTCCTATATGTAAAGGTATACTATGGTTTCCTTTTCCTGCATATCTTACCAAATATTCGGCCATGTAACAAGGGATATTTATATTATTTTATCTAATAGGATATCATATACTAATGAATAAGAAATTTTATTATTTGGATTCTGCTTCCATTGACATGAAATTTCCACTATGTTATATTTACCAACAAATGCTGAAATATCCATAGCGAAACCCAGTAATTAATTTAGTATATACTATTGCTATTCTAATCTGTTTCGCAATCACTAATTTTGAAAGGAAAATATTATGTCTAGCACAAACCCAATAGTTACATTCGAAATGGAGAATGGGGATATTATGAAAGCTGAGCTTTATCCCGAAATTGCTCCCATTACTGTTAACAACTTTATTTCTCTTATTAACAAAGGTTTTTATGATGGACTAACATTTCACAGAATCATTCGTGGTTTTATGATTCAGGGTGGAGATCCAGAGGGAACTGGTATGGGTGGTCCAGGCTACTCTATTAAGGGTGAATTCACCTATAATAATTTTAAGAATGATCTAAAGCATACTCCTGGAGTTCTATCTATGGCTAGGTCACAGCATCCTAATTCAGCAGGCTCACAGTTCTTTATTATGCATAAGGATTCCCCACATCTAGATGGTTCCTATGCCGCTTTTGGTAAGATTACTACAGGACTGGATATAGTAGATAAAATTGCTGAGGTTAAGACAAACTACAGTGATGCTCCTTTAGAGCCACAAGTTATGAAAAAGGTAACAGTAGAAACATTCGGCGTTACCTACGATGAACCAGAAAAAATGTAATCTTTATGAATAAACAGATTATTCCAATAAATCCAGGGCATTTATCAAGCTTGCTTGAATAAATGCCCTAATTTTATTACCCTAGAGAGAAGTCAATGCCTTCTTTAAGTCCTCTCTCATATCTATTACAGCCTGTCTTGATGCATCTGCATATGCAGCCGGACCATATTTCTCATATTCCTTCTGTTTATATGCTGCTATTATTCCTCGTGATGAATTGATAATTGCTCCCAGCCCATCCTTATTAAAGAAATGTACTAAGTCCTCCCCCTTACCGCCCTGGGCACCATAACCAGGTACTAGGATATATGTTTTAGGCATAAGCTTACGAAGGACCTTACCCATCTCAGGATAGGTAGCACCAACTACAGCACCTATATAACTATAATTATCTCCCATATGAAGCTCACCCCATTGGGCAACCTTTTCTCCTACCAGCTCATAAAGAGGTCTATCTCCAATTTGTTGATCCTGGAACTCGCCACTGGATGGATTGGAGGTCTTAACTAGGATGAATAACCCCTTGTTTTCTTCCTTACAAACATCAATGAAAGGCTTTATACCATCAGAGCCTAGATATGGATTTACAGTTATAAAATCCTCATCAAATCCCCTATATTCCTTGCCCCCTATAACTACTTTTCCAAGATGACCCGTGGCATATGCCTTTGATGTAGAACCAATATCTCCTCTTTTAACATCACCTATAACTATAAGTCCTTTATCCTTACAGTAATCTATGGTTTTCTTATATGCAATAAGTCCCTCTATTCCAAATTGTTCATACATGGCAACCTGAGGCTTAACAGCAGGAATCAAATCATAGGTTGCATCTACAATCCCTTTATTATATTTCCATATAGCTTCTCCCACTCCTTCAAGGTTTTCACCCTTGTCCTTATAGGCTCTTTCGAGAATGTGATTAGGAATAAAATCCAGCATCGGGTCAAGACCAACTACTATAGGTGCCTTTGAATCTTCAATTTTCTTAATCAACTTATTAATCATCTTTTACCGTACCTTTCATTGTGATATTTTAGTTTACCCCTTACAAATGTATGAGTTATTCTTCCAATTACCTTTCGTCCATCAAAAGGGGAATGCTTACCCTTAGAGTAAAATTGGCTAGCATCAATACTATAAATAGTTTCCGGATCAGCTATAACCAAATCTGCAATCCACCCTTCACCTATACAACCTTTGGATATATTAAGAATTCTTGCAGGATTAGCTGAAAGCTTTTCAACCATTTGCTTAAGAGTAATTACCCCTGGTTTTACTAGCTCTGTCATGGTCAGGGCAAATGCCGTCTCCAAACCAACTATCCCAAAGGAAGCCTTGGTAAATGAAGTGAATTTTTCTTCTCTACTATGGGGGGCGTGATCAGTAGCAATTGCATCAATCACATTCTCCTTAATAGCTTCCTTTAATGCTTCCTTGTCCTTAAGTGACCTTAAGGGTGGATTCATCTTATAGTTACCATCATCCTCAGGGATATCTTTATCAGATAGGGTAAAGTGATGTGGAGTAACTTCTCCTGTTACAGATAAACCTTCTTTTTTAGCTTGCTTAATCATGGCTACGCTATGGGCAGTTGAAACATGGCATAGATGAAGCCTTGCACCTGTATCTTTAGCAAGAAAAATATCTCTAGCAGTAATAACATCCTCCACAGCGTTACTTATTCCAGGAAGATTTAATTCATCAGCCTTATGTCCAGCATTGATAACTCCTTTACCAACTAGAGCTTTGTCCTCACAATGGGCAAAGACAAGGATACCTGCTTTGGCTGCTTCTTTCATACCCTTCTCATATAGACCACTATCCATAACAGATTTGCCATCTTCACTTATTGCAACGGCCCCTGCTTCCGCCATGGCCCTTATGTCTGCTAGAACCTTTCCCTCCTGACCTAAGGTAATACAGCCAACTGGAAGTATATTAACTATAGAATCTTCCTTCGCCTTGTCCATGATTAGCTTAATACCTTCAGGTGAGTCAATAGGAGGATTAGTATTAGGCATTGGACAAATGGTGGTAAAGCCACCTGCGGCTGCTGCCATAGAGCCAGTTTTAATCGTTTCCTTATAGTCATATCCTGGTTCCCTTAGGTGGACATGAAGATCAATAAATCCAGGCATTACATACTTACCTGAGGCATCAATAATAGTCAGCTCTTCCTCAGATAAACCATCCTTAGCTATATGCTTATCAATGAGCTTTATCCTATCATCCTCAATAAGCAGGTCATATACACCTTCTCTATCTGAGGCCGGATCAATGATATAGCCATTCTTTATTAAGGTTAGCATTAGGTCTCTCCCTTCTTACAGCTCTACTCGCTCAACATCCTCTAGGACTCTGCCCTCTATGTATTGCTTAAACTCCCTTTTCCCAATCCACTTATAATCTACTATATCCTCTGATAAGACAACCTCGTCAGTGGAAGCTATACATAGATAAGAAATTCCTATGTTAAATGTATCTCCAGTTTTAAATGTCCAGGTGTAAAGTGGCCTATCAACTGTTGCTGTGACCCCTGCCAATTCGCTAATCAATCGTAATACCGCCTTGTCCGGGTCCTCACCAAACTCAATAGCCCCATCAACAAAACCCCATTGAAATGGCTGACCTACCCTATCATCAAACCATCTGCTAAGGATTAGATATTTGTTATCAGTCTTAACAATACCTTTAACTAGAATCCTGTACTTATCCATAATAACCCTTCCTTTCAACTATTCTTATCTTCAGTTTATATCTTGTCCAGCAAGATAATCTATAAATTGCTGGGCTGTTCTTCCACTCATGCCTCCATGGGACAGCTCCCACTTGTTAGCTTCTGCAAAAAGTTCATCCTCAGAAAGGTTGATGTTTTGTCTTATGGCAAGATTTCTCACAATCTCAAGATAGTCCTTCTTTCCAGGTGCAGAAAAATTAATTGTAATACCAAAACGTGCAACAAGGGATAGTTTTTCTTCCATAGTATCAGAGCGATGAACTTCCTCCCTTATCTCCATATCGCTGCGATCACTCCAGGTTTCTCTAATAAGATGTCTGCGATTGGAAGTAGCATAAATCAATACATTCTCTGGCTTTATCTCTAGCCCACCTTCGATAACCGCTTTAAGGTATTTGTATTCTATCTCAAATTCTTCAAAGGACAAATCATCCATATAAATAATAAATCTATAGTTACGATTTTTAATTTTTGAGATAACTGCAGAAAGGTCCTCAAATTGATGCTTATATATTTCTATTATCCTAAGGCCATCCTTATAAAACTCATTAAGAATTGCTTTTACAGATGTAGATTTACCAGTACCACTATCTCCAAAAAGAAGTACATTGTTGGCTTTCCTTCCTTCTACAAAGGCACTTGTATTATCAATAAGCTTCTTTTTCTGAAGCTCATATCCAACTAAATCCTTTAAAAACACCTCTCTTGTGTTGGTGATAGGTATGAACTCAAGATTACCACTATCTTTGCTGATTCTAAATGCTTTATTAAGACCAAGGGACCCTACTCCATAATCACGATAAAAATTCGTCACATAAGTAAACACCTCATGCTCATCCTTAGATCCTTCTATCATATCACTTAGAAGCCTTACTTTCTCACTAACGCTTTGATTATATCTTAGACTACTCTTTTTAATGGCTTTATAATCACTTATTACGGTAAAGCAATTTATTCCCAAGTCTTTCTCCAGAGGCTTAAAGTCATAATCAAATAGCTCTTTGATAATCTTATAATCATTTTTGGCAAATTGATTAACTGTCCCTTCCTTTGCTCCAACCTTTTCACAGGTGATGGAGAAAGGATTTTCATTGCTTATCAGTAGATATGCAAGATAATTATGCCAAAGATTTTTATCAAAACCATAATCCGTAGCAAGGTCTAACAAATTATTAATAAGACTGTAGATTCCACTTATTATATCCTCTTTCTCATAGGGTGACATTTCCTTATCCTTGTAACTATCATATGCTCTAATTAGGTTTGCTAACTTATAGAGAAGACAGTCATCTCCAAGGTTTTTATACACAATCAGCTTAGAAATTAAACGATACATCCACATCCTTCTTTCTATTCATCATGTATTCTCAATGAGAGTGTGGACAAAATCCTACACTCTCATTGATAAATATCATTATTACATTCTCTCTGGTGCTTCTATACCTATTAAATATGCACAGGTCTGTAAAACATCAAGAACTAAACCTATCATAATAATCCAAGATGCCTGTTTTCTCTCATCCTCTTCTGCGATAATTTTTGTTTCGTGATAGAAACTATTTAAAGCATTGGCCAAATCATAAATATATTGACAGATACGATTAGGTGCTGTTTCCTCATATGCAGAGTAAAGCACATCACTAAACTTTGAAATCTCCAACATCAAATTAACTTCATGTGATGAAGATGGTGGAAGTATCACTGCATCTGATGGTAGCTTCTTCCCTATCTCTTCATACTTAGCCAATATGGACTTGATTCTAACAATAGTATATAGAATATATGGTCCTGTATTTCCTTCAAAGGAAGTAAATCTATCAACATCAAATATATAGTCCTTAGAAACTTGATTGGATAAATCTCCGTACTTAAGGGCTGCTACACCTACCTTAACCGCAACCTCCTTAGCCTCTTCTGGATCCATGTTACGATTTTCAACAATCTTAGTATGCACCTCATCAGTTACGTTCTGAATAAGATGCTCAAGCCTCATAACTCCACCTTCTCGGGTCTTAAATGGCTTTCCATCCTTGCCATTCATAGTACCAAATCCAATAAAGTTAAGTATAGTATTATCATTAACTAGCTTGGTCTTTCTTGCCGCACGGAATATAGTTTCAAAATATAGTTCCTGACGCTTATCAGTTATATAAATAATCCTATCAGGATCAAACAACTTCATTCTTTCTACAATTGTAGCAAGATCTGTGGTGTTATATAAGGTAGCACCATCAGACTTTAAAACCATACAAGGAGGCATTTCTTTAGTATCTGTCTCCTCTTTGACATCAATAACTAAAGCCCCCTCACTTATTCTTGCATAATTATTATCCTTAAAATATTGAACCATATCATTAATATATGGCTGAGCATCACTTTCCTTCTTCCATAAATCAAAGGATACATTAAGTCTCTCATATACCTTCTTTAAATCACTTACTGATACCTCAAGTATGTGGTTCCATAATGCAAGATAGCCCTTATGTCCATTCTGAAGAAGATAGGTTATCTGCTTTGCCTCTTCCCTAAACTCAGGATTGCTCTTGCTATATTCACTAGCAGCTGGATATATCTCTTCTAACTCAGATATGGTAAATGGTGCCTCCTTAGGATATTCACCCTCAAAGCTCTCATCAAAATATACAAGATCCGGTTGCTTCATCCTAAGTCCTGCAATAACAAGTCCCATCTGTGTGCCCCAATCACCAAGGTGAGCATCACCGATAACCTTATTACCCATAAAACGTAATATTCTCTTAATACTCTCCCCAATAATTGCAGAACGCATATGTCCAACATGAAGGGGCTTAGCAATATTAGGTCCGCCGTAATCAATAATGATAGTCTTAGGGTTCTGCTCTTTCTCTATACCAAAGCCCTCTTCCTGCTTCATATCATTAATATAATCTGCAAGAAACTCATCACTTATTGTAATATTAATAAAGCCTGGCGCTATTGCATTAATCTCCTTAAACTTAGGATTTGACTTTAATTGATCAACAATGGGCCCAGCAATATTCATAGGTGCAGTCTTATATTCCTTTGCAGCAGGCAATGCACCATTACACTGATATTGACACAGATCTGGTCTATTGGAAATAGTTACAGTTCCATATTTTTTATCGAAGCCATTATCTTCAAAGGCTTTTTTCATTTCATCTTCAATTAAATTAATTATTGTTTTCATTCTAACAACCATGCCTTTCTTTGTAGCTTACTTACTACTTCTTTAACTTAATCAATACTTTATCATAGATGGTCATAATTGTCATTACTTCAAATTCATTTTTTTTATTGTATTCAGACAGATGTTTTCACTAAATTGCTGTCTGTTTTAAACAAATTATAGTCATTTTATAAGCATCGCATCCACTTTATTAACAAATATTTGTACTTTTGTCTATATTTTAATAAAAATGACTATTATTTTTACACATCTTGTTGTATAGTGATATTTATAGGCTTGACATACATAATTATAATAGCCTTTTCTAAAATCACATTAACGAAGGGGGAAATATTATGTTCGGACATTACATGGGGCATTATTTAGTGAAGAAAGGAAAGATTTCTCAATCTAGCCTAGACAAAATAGTTAAACATCAGAAATCCAACCCAACTAAATTAGGGAGCATAGCTGTTGCTGAAAAATTACTTACTAAAAAGCAAGCAGATGAGATTAATGATCTTCAAAAAGAGCTAGATCAAAGATTTGGTGATATCGCTGTAGCAAAGGGTTACCTTTTAACCGAAGAAGTTAATTACCTACTTAATAAACAGGGTAATCACTTCATAAATTTTGTTCAAGCCATGTCTGATAACAATGTAATGACTATAGAAGAGATTGAACAGGAGCTTGAGGAATACCAAAATGACGGTGGTTATTCACAGGATGATATGGAAGCCTTAAAATCTGGAGATATTGATCGAATTATACCATTATTTATTGATCCCTATGTTCCATATACCAGTGATTGTATTAGTCTTACTATTCGTAACATAATCCGTTTTATAAACAATGAGATTATTCTTAATCCTTATTATAAAACAAAGGAATATAGTTTTGGGAATCTTGCATTCCAACATTTAAAGGGTCATCAAAACATATTCGTTGGCTTAGGATCTAAAGGTAATGAACTACTTAGTGTTGCTGAACCTTTTGCCAAAGAGAAGTTTAATACCCTTGACGAAGACAGCTTTGATGCTGTATGTGAATTTATTAATTGTAGTAATGGACTGTATGCTTCTAAGTTGAGCGAAGAAGATATTCATATTGATATGCTTCCTCCACTATTTGATAGAAATAAAAAGTTAGTATCAAGGGAAGATATATTTGTTCTTCCAATTCTAATCAATGGTGGTATAGTAGATTTAATTGTAGCTCTTAATTGTCCAATTAGTATTGAATAAGGAGGATTTAAAAATGGCAAAAATTCTTATAGTTGATGATTCTAAAACTTCAAGAAAGATACTAAGGAGTATCTTAGAAGATGAACACCATGAGATAATTGGAGAAGCGACCAATGGACAAGAAGCTATTGATAAATACAAAGAGCTTTCCCCTGATATTACAACAATGGATATAACTATGCCAGTTATGGATGGCCTTGAGGCTTTAAAGTCCATAATTGAGTATGATAAAAAAGCTAAGGTTATTATGGTTACTGCTGCTGGTCAGAAAACCAAGATGGTAGATGCTATTAAGTACGGAGCTTCTGAGTTTCTAGCAAAACCCTTTGAGGCCTCTCAGATTATAAATATTCTTAATAAGGTGTTAAATTCATAGAGATTAATCCCTTCGAAATACAGAAAAAGTATCTTCTACACATAAGAACCCCTAATTTCTCTCATTCATGAGGTGAATTAGGGGTTCTTATTATGGCACATCTATGTATTATATAAATAATATACATAATATAAATCTTTTCCAAATATCATTGACTTATTATGACTACTACGATAGTATTATTACAACAACACTATCGTAGTAGTCACAAAGGAGATTTTAATAATTGAAATTATATGAATCAGAATTAAAAGTTATGGATATTTTATGGGAAAATGGTAACCTCCCAGCAGGAAAACTCGCAAAAATATTAAAAGAAGAAATTGGATGGAACAGAAATACAACATATACTGTTGTTAAAAAATGTATTAATAAAGGAGCGATCAAAAGATTAGAGCCCAATTTCATCTGTGAAGCAATTATCAGTAAGGAAGAAGTTCAAAAATATGAAACTACTGAGCTAATTGATAGGATGTTCGATGGTTCTCCCGAAATGTTTTTTTCTACTTTTTTAAACAGTGGTTACTTAGCCCAAGACGATATCTTAAAGTTAAAACAATATATAGAAGAAAAAAAATAAATTACAGTTTATATGTTTCCTAACAGCTTGTTTTTGAACTTTTATATATTCATAAAACTAGGAGGTTAGTGTGAATAGTCTCGCAAAAAGAACGCGAGCCATTAGAAGAATAGCAAAAGAGCTATTCTTCAAGATTTATGCCCAAAAAGCATGGGCGTTAGTGTGAAGAAAGAACATCTTCACACGCAAATTTGTGTTTACAGCCCAAAGTTTGCAGTTTATGAGAAAGGCATGGATATTTATATGCATATATTGCAAATGTCGTTATCAGCTAGTATTCTTATAATTTTTGTAGCTATATTGCGTAAATTTCCTACTTATTATATGTCCAAACATATAGTACTAATAATTTGGAAAATTGCTTTTTTTCGTTTACTTATACCTTTTACCACATCATTTAATTTTTTGAATATTACACCTGTTAAAGAAAGTAATATTATTATAGAAGTATTCACTAGAGCTTATGTTAAAAATATTCCGATAACAAATTCAAATACTGCAAATACAATAAATAAAAACGCCCTACATTTAACTATGCCTACATCTGATTATATAAATCCATTATTCCTTATTTGGATTATTGGCATATGTATATCTTTATTGTACTTTTTTATAAGTTATATTAAAATTTCCACCATTATTAAAGAAGCTCTTCCAATTCAAGATAATGACTTTACTTCAGAATGGTTAAAAAAACAAAATATAAAAAGAACTATAAGTATTGTAACTTCTGACCGTATCTCTACTCCAATCACCTTTGGAATTATTAGACCCAAGATTGTTATACCCTTGAATATGAATTACCAAAATAAAGAACAATTTAGCTACGTCCTTACACATGAACTGGTTCACATAGAGGGCTTTGATGCTATTTGGAAAGTAGTCTCCATTTTAACTTTATGTATCCATTGGTTTAATCCCCTTGTTTGGATGATGTATAACTTATTTAATCGAGATGTAGAGATTGCCTGCGACGAAAAGGTTATTTCTATAGTTGGTGAAAATCAAAAATCTGATTATGCCATGACATTAATTCATCTGGCTGAACAAAAATCAGACTTCAATGGATTATATAATAGCTTTGCAAAAAATCCTATTAAAGAAAGGATTGTAAATATTATGAAATATAAAAAAATAAAATGTTTGGTATTGGAATTGGATTAATCTCCATAATCATAGCAATACTTTTAATAATTACATTTACTAAAAAACACAATCTGAAGATGAAAATGAAGAAGTGATAAAACATGTTGTGGAACAAATCTTCACATGTCCTGATAATGAAATGATGGAATTATTTAACGAAATGAATGTTGCTGTTCACAATATATCACCTTTGTCGTCAGTCGGTTTATTAGGTAATAGTTTTTCATCAAATATAGAAAAAAACCTTGAAGAAATTTATGAACCATATATTTCTGATAAATGGTTTGATTCATTTATTAATCATTTTTATTCAGAATACTATATTTACTCAACAGCTGTTGGATACGAAGCAAAAGTAAATCAAGTTGTAATAACACAAAGCGAAACAATTTCAACAAATTATTCCTTTATTATATACCTTAACTATGGACCAATAGAAGGCAATAAGAAAGATATTGAGATAGAAGGAAGTGCACAAATTTTACAAGATGAAGAGAAAATCTCCTATATTCAATTCTTTGCTGATAAATCTTTTATGTTGGAGCTTAGGGAGAATAATGTATTTAATCAATAAACATTTATAATACTTCTATCTACAAATAATATTTATTATGTTATTGAATCCAATGGAAGAAGGATAGAAACTCATAAAAACAGATTTAAAAGGAGGGTTATACGAAAAAATTCATTACATTATTAATGAGCATAATAGTTTTTACTAACATGATTACAACACCAATTATGGCAGCTGAGTTAAACAATAAAAACAATTTACCTGACAATTCAATTACCTATGTTGCTTGTCCTGAAGGCGGTAAACATAATATGCATTCGATCGGATATGCCTTTATTTATTCCGGCCCTTCTTCTGCTAATCCTGGCGAACTATTATTACATGGTGGAAACACAAATCAATGTAGTAAATGTGGTCTCTATGTAGGTGCACAGTTTTGCCCTCAGACTTGGGGTTTTCTAGGTTCCTATACTATGGGATATAATGTACCATATGATGGTAGTAGCTACTATTTTTATGGTGGAATTATGGGTGAGTACTGGTCATTAACTGAAGATTCTTTTATTCAGGGATTTGAGTGGTTATTTTAATAAGTAATATTTCATATAAACAATTAATAATCTTCCATTGGATTCAAAGTCTCATAAAATAGATAATATAGTGTACTAGAAGGGGATACAAGAAACCTGCCTCCCATAAGTTTAAATTTAATGTTTAACTTATGGGAGGC
>DUNS01000204.1 GCA_012839235.1 Clostridiales bacterium | reverse complement strand
TATCTAATTCCTAAAAGCCTATTCATGTTCCCTCTGCAATTAGTGGAATATCTTAATGAGCATAAGTTTAATACAATATGTTGGGTAGTATCTGCCCTTACCATGATATCAGCCCTTGGAGCATTTGAAAAAGACGTTCCAAGATACCTTCACACAATTGCTTTTGGTAGTGAGGTATTCCCCATTAAGCAGTTTAATTTATGGAGAAAGCATAAACCAGAAGCAAGATTTGTTAATCTATACGGACCTACAGAGGCGACTGGTATGTCTTGCTATTATGAGGTGAATAGGGAGTTCCAGTTAGATGACGTTATTCCAATAGGAAGGCCCTTTAAAAATACGGAGATTATCTTATTAGATGAAGATAAGAAGATACCTAATAAGGGAGAAGTGGGAGAAATATGTATCAGAGGAACATCCCTTACCCTTGGATATTATAAGAACTTTGAAAAGACTAATGAGGTATTCATTCAAAACCCATTAAATGATAGATATCCAGAACTGATCTATTGCACAGGTGACCTAGGTAAATATAATGAAGAGGGTGAACTGGTTTTTGTATCCCGTAAGGATAACCAGATTAAGCATATGGGACATCGTATTGAGCTAGGAGAGATTGAAATAGTTGCTAATATGATGAAGAATATACAAACAGCATGTTGCTTATTTGATAATGTTAAAAAGAAAATAATCCTCTTTTATGTTGGAGATGTTACATCAGCTGAGGTGGCCAATTACTTGAAGGAAAAGCTACCAAGGTACATGGTGCCCAATGTTATAAGGGCTTTAGATAAAATGCCACTAACAGCCAATGGAAAGATTGATAGAGTTGGACTAAAAGAATATAAATAAAGAAAAGGTAAGGTATGAAAACATGGATATTATTATTGAAATACTAAAAGATCTACACCCTGAGGTGAACTACGAGACTTGTAATACTTTAATTGATGATAAAATACTAGATTCCTTTGATATTGTAACTTTAATCTCTGATTTAAGTGAGGAATTTGATATTACTATACCAGTAGAAGAAATCAAACCAGAAAACTTTAACTCTGCCAAATCTCTATTTGAGATGGTTGAACGTCTTATGGATGAGGATTAAAGTCTTATAATTGAGCATGTGGCTCAATTTAGAAGACTTAGAGAAAGGTATGGTTATATAAATGCTTTTTACATCGTATGAGTTTTTATTATTCCTTATAGTCTTATTCCTGCTTTACTATGCAATTCCTAAAAAGTTTCAATGGCAATTACTTTTAATTGCTAGTTATATATTTTATGCATATGCAGGTGTCCACTATATTGTCTATATCATTGGTACAACTTTAACAACCTATATTGCCAGCGTCAATATTAACAAAATACAGGTTCAGCAAGCTGAATATGTGAAGAGTAATAGAGAGACCTTAAGCAGAGAGGAACGTAAAGCATATAAAGAATCCATGAAGAAAAAGCAAAGAACATGGATGATATTATGTCTTGTATTTAACTTTGGAGTTCTTGCAGTATTAAAATATACTGATTTTGCAATATCCAATGTTAATTCCTTATTTACAACCTTTGGGGTAGATAAAGAGCTACCCTTTTTTCGATTTGCTCTGCCCCTAGGTATATCCTTTTACACGTTTCAGACCATGGGATACATAATTGATGTTTATCGTGAAAAATATTCTTATGAGAAAAACCTATTTCGCTTGGCCCTATTTGTATCATTCTTCCCTCAGTTAATTCAGGGACCGATAAGTAGATTTGACGACCTTAAGAATACCCTCTTCTCAGAGCATTCTATCGATAGAGTTAAGATATCATATGGATTACAAAGAATTCTCTGGGGATATTTTAAAAAGCTTGTTATAGCAGATAGATTATTAGTTGGGGTAACCACAATTGTAGGTAATCCTCAGGAGTATCAGGGAGTATATGTGCTTGTCGGAATGTTTTTTTATGCAATAGACTTGTACTGTGATTTTACAGGTGGTATTGATATAGTTATTGGTCTAGCCCAAGTTCTTGGAATAGATATAGGGGAGAACTTTATTCGTCCATATTTCTCTAAATCTATAACAGAGTATTGGAGAAGATGGCACATATCTTTAGGTACATGGTTTAAGGATTATATATTCTATCCTTTATCAATAAGTAAATCCATGCTTAGATTTTCAAAGAAATCTCGTAAATGGTTAGGCAATGGGATTGGCAAAAGGATACCAGTATATGTTTCCTCAATCGTAGTATGGTTTATAACAGGTATATGGCATGGTGCAGCCTGGAACTTTGTTGTATGGGGATTAATGAACGGTATTATTATATTAATATCACAGGAGTGTACCCCTTTGTATGACAGGTTTCATAATCGTTATAATGTTGGGCATAAGCTATGGTTTCGTATATTTCAGATTGCCAGAACATTCTGGTTGATGAGCTTTATACGTATATTAGACTGCTATAGGGATGTCGGTACAACATTCCGTATGTATGGCACTATATTTACAAAGAATAATTACAATGAACTATTTAACGGTGGATTATTAAACCTAGGACTTTCCATAGAGGATTATGCAGTACTTATTGTATGTGTTGCTATAATATTCATAGTTAGTATGATACAAAGATCAGGAAGTGTCAGAGACAAATTGGCTGCTAAGCCTGTAGCACT
>DUNS01000203.1 GCA_012839235.1 Clostridiales bacterium | reverse complement strand
TTAGCTACTCTGATATTCTTCATACTATGGCGAAAAAGGCAAGAGAGAGAAAGGGAAATGCTAATTATGGCTTCCTCTTATATCTTAATCGTGAATTTGGTCCAGACTTTGGTATTGACTGGGATGGGTTAGAAGAATTGTATAAGGATGCTGATCATGAGAAAAGGCCTTTTGAATATAAGGGATATGGAACCTACTTGTATGCATTGGCAGAAGAATATATTCGCATTCACAATAACTTAGATGGATTTCCTTACAGAGCTGAATTATCATGTCTAAAAAAAGAATTCTACGGTTATTTTGTTAAAAACATAGAAAACCACCTAATGGATCCTTCTTTAGATTGTAAAATCATTAGAGACAAGATAATACTAATTAACAATAGTATGGTCAGCGGTGAAAGAAAGCTTATAGGTGATAAAAGTTATGGAGGTGTTAATGGGACACCCCGTTATCTATGCTTTTTCCCTGAGCAAGATCAGGATCTATGTGATAAATATGAAGAGGCGATACAAAAGGACTTAGAAGAAGCTAAGAATAATAATAGTAATAGAAATATGTTAAAAAACTTGAATTTATCAATATTATCCGATCTATCTCATCTATCAGATGAGGATAGAGAGGAAGAAATTGCGGGGATTCGTTTCTATCTGTGGAAGAAAATTCAGCTAGATTTTGATAATAGTAAGGATCAATGGCTTATATTAGCAAAAATATATGAATACTATATGAATAAGTATATGCTGCTGAGAAAAAAAGAAAGATCCGTTGAAAGAAAAACAGAATATGAAAATCTACAGATGGAATACGCTAATAAGGTGGCCCATGCACTAAGAGTTAGAGCAGAGCTAGATTTTGTCTATCTTGACTGGTACGATTTATATCAATTTTATTTCAAACAGGCAAGTGATGCTGATTCTTTTGAAAAGATGCCATGGATTAAATTGGCTTTTGAGCTATATTTAGAAATGGCTTATAAAATAGACGATGATCCTGACCAAGTAGGAAAACATTTTGATGGATTGCAAAAATACTTTGAAAATAATGCCAATAATTATTTTAAAGTATGTATAAAAGATAAAAGTATAGCTGCTAGATATATTGAGGAGTTCGCTAAACTATATTATAAGTATCGTCAGTATAGGTATCAAAGGTTTGCATTCGAAATAACAAAGGTAACAGAGGAATATAATCTGTACCTAAAAAAGTTTTTAAAGGCACTGGTGCAATGGGAGATGGTTCAACTTATATGCAATATTCATTATCTTCTGTCTAAGAAGGAATATGAAAAGGCACAGGAGTTTTATGACTATTGCGTAGAGCATATTAATAATGCTCCTACAGTACTCCTACATACTCAAGAATTGATTAGGGAATTAAGAACAGCAAATAAATCAAGCAATATAAACATCCTAAACTTATTGGAGTCATTTCCCAACATTAGCAAATATCATCATGTCAGTGGATATGAAAATATTGATGAGAATTTAATGTTAGATAACATTAAAGTATTAGAATTTAATCTTAAATATTACATGGCTACAAAAGAATTAACTGGGGAACTAGATTGTTCCTCTATTAGATATGCATTATATTTGCAATATGACCTACTTTTCTCTAAAACTATGAATGAAGATTATCTAGAGAGTTTGTTAGAAGCCTTAGTACAAGCCGGAGAAGAAAAAGGATATTTGCCATATCTTTATAAAGGGATTACTCTCTGCTATCGATATGAGGTCCTAAACCAATATGCTGATTCAATTGTAGATAAGATGAATGTTTCATCAGGTATTTTTAACAGAATAAAGGCATATCAGGAACGATTAGAAAATTTAAAAACATCTTATAGTAATGGAGGGGACCAGGTATTTCAAGAGCTATGTGATTTAACACTTAATTATTCCGACGACAATATAAATAAAACTGTAAATGCGATTAAAGAATTTATAAAAAAATATATACTTAGTGATCAATATGAAATAACAGAGGATCTTATAGACTATCTAATGTCATTTGATATGATTGATAAGGTATGGCTTCAATTATATTTTGAAGAGAGTGATAAAATAACTAATGGCCAATCATTGGCGGATTATGCAATAGGATTTCATCCCGTTAACAAAATACTTTATATGTTAGATAATAGCAAGAAATCTAATAAATCTGTATTAAACTTAGATCTTATAAAAACATGTGTAATTGAATCAAGGGTGGCCAGTCGACAAGGTCTTGATAGCCCTTACCTAATGTTGGTTCAAGACTATCTAAGGAATAATAGTTCTTCTGGCTATGAAGGGGCAGAGCTGCTACATCATTTTTTTGTATCAATGGAAAAAGATGAAGGACCTGCTTTATATGAAATTATAGACACTATTAATGAAGAGTCACAATATAAAAACAACCAATGTATTGCTTTGTTTGAACAGCTTTTTAAAGAAACTAATGACATTTCCTACTTAACAGGCTTAGCTAGACAGCATGCGAAGGCTCTTAATTATGTTGAGGCAGAAAAGTGCTATAAGGAAATACTAAGAATAACAGAGAAAAATCCTATTCTAGCAAAAAGGTATTCCTATATAAAAATTCAGAAGCTAGCCATATCTATACTTATCATGGCTAATAACAATGAGATGATTAAATTATCTGTAGTTCATGATGAAAAGATAAGTCCTAATAAGGCATGTGAGGCACTGGCTTATATATTCGACAAATATCCTGGTGAGGTTACCAAGGTAATGGAGGCCATGGATGATGAGGAAAGAGACCTATTTAACTACATACTTAAAATATTATCTTTTGAAAAGAGTGAACAAATTAAAAAGAACAAACGTAACTTTAATTCGTCTATAAACCTAGATGATGAAATAAAGGAAAGGGATCTATTAGAAATATTATTATCATTAAAGGATACTAGATATTTTCCTATATTACTTCCTAATTTATATCAAAGAAGTGATAATGAGGATTTCAAATATTACTTAGAGGGTATTAAAGACTATAACATTCAAAGTATTTTAAAGGAAGCTAATAATAAGCCTATTCTGGTCTTGCTTGGGCAGAGGATGAAACATGGTCAAAAATTGGTTTATATGGATTATGACCGACAAGCGAGGAATGTAGATGTTAATGTGAGTTTCTTAGAAGAAAACCAAGATACACCATTGCTGCAGGAGGCTATTAATAATTCAAGCTATAATAATGCCAATTCAATATCTGATTTGTTCCTTCAATTAGATCGAGAAAAGTCTAATCAGAACCGAAAAAAAATACTGTTTCGTATTTTAGCATACCGACCTGATAATCCTGAGGATTTTGAAAGAGATGAGCAGCTACAAAGAAGGATGCAAATTTCAAAAGCAGAGCTGGGTTATCTATTACATCTGGAAGAGTTTAATAATAAGAATTATGAGAGGGGCCTACAAGCACTTCATGAAGGTATTGTGTGCTTAGGGAATAATAAATCAGATTGTCGTAGCTTATTAGAAAAGATCAGAGATGGATACCTTAAAGTATTAGAAGTAGTTCCTAATATATATTTTAAAGAAGCTACTGCTCTTTTTCCAGTCATGATTTATGACATGAAAAAAATTGTTAAGATACTTGACAACGATAATAATTATAAGAATGTTTTCTTAAGAGATATGTATTTAATTATTAGTCGTCTTCAGACACCTGAAAAATTAATCAAACAAGGTAGTGACATAGCATTATTGGAAACGGTCATGGAAAGCCTAGCCTTATTAAAAAGCGATAGCAGATATATTAATAGGATTACACGAATATGGAATTCATGGATTTATAGTGAGCTAATTAGAATCGTTAATAAGGATACAATTAATGATGTTAAGTATTTCATTGATCGAAAAGAGAGTAAAAGGACACTTTATGATTTCTATAATGAGGTAATCAATAGTTCTAACTATATCAATGTATATGGACCTAAGGGAGTTGGAGTATCATCCTTGCTTAAACAGTGTTATCAAGTATATATTAAAGATGCTTTTGATAAAGGCAATCTGTTCTTATATCTTGATATTAAAGAAATTAGTAACTACTTTGATGAAAAGGATAGGTATGGATTTAGTAAGAAGATATTGGAACAGCTCAAATTGGGTATAAGAAAGATTAATGAATTTAATCCAAGTTGGGGATGGGATCTCATTGAGGATATGGAGCAATGTGATGAGGTGTTGGATTGCTTTGATATTATTAAGAGGCAAGAGGGTATTGATGTAATACATTTGTTTTTAGACCATTACGATGACCTTCAAGAAGCTGCTAAGAAAAAGATTGATCTATTACTAAACTACTTGATTCTAAATGGTATACACCTTGTGGTAGGATCAGAGGCTGTTATTGAGTTGAAAAATGGGCGATTTAAGGAAATAGAATTAGCTGGATTTTCAGAAAATGAAACGGTCGATTATATAAAAAGTAGGATTAAGTATAAAGGTAATCTATTAAAAACAATTCAGATAGAAAAGCTTCATAGATTAACTGGTGGAATTCCAGCATTACTTAGCTATATGGTTGAGTACATACTTGAGAATAAAACATGGTCTGAAAGTAATGGAAAGGCTTACTTGATAAATAAGGCAAGACCCCTATTCGAACAATGGGATACATTGTGGATGGACAAATTAGATCGTGAAGATAATGAAGCTTATCGAAGCTATCTTATGATTAAGAATGGCCATTATGAAGGGAGCTTTATGGGCAAGCTAGATGAGTTAGAAGGAAAAGTTGAAGCTACTGCTTCCAAGCTTGATGCAACTGATTCTAAAGTTGAAGCCACGGCTTCTAAGTTAAATGATATGGAGACAAAATTACAGCTTATTTCCAAGGATATCTTCATCAGTAAAAATAACCTTTATGATAAAAAATATATTAATCTTAATGAATATCAAAAGAGTACTAACTGGACACAGGAGCGAGAGGTTGATATAACAGAGTTTGGTATATCAGAGGAGATATGGAATGTAATAAAGAAAGAAAAAGATGTATATCGTTACATAAAATATGGAGAGGCCTTAAGAAAGGAACTTCTTAATACGGGCTCAGAAGGCCGCAAAGGGGATTATGATTAT
>DUNS01000202.1 GCA_012839235.1 Clostridiales bacterium | reverse complement strand
ATTGAAGATGATAGGAATTCCTATAATGAATTTAAACTTCTTAAAGAGAAATCTGAGGGTGATGTTAAGCTTTTCAATGAGCAGATAAGTTCTGCAATGCAAAGTAATCAATATGTTCAAAACAGTATTATTTCACTTGAAAAGGATATTGAGGAGAAAAAAACTGAAGAGAAAAAATATCAAGATGAAAAGTTGAAAATAGATGAAAAAATTTCAACTATGGATGATCAATTAAGTTCAGCTTTAGAAGAACTTGAGCAAGTAAAGAAGGAGATTGATAGTCTAACAAAGTCAGCTAGCGAACATCAAACTAGTAATTATGATATCCTTAACACTAATTCCGGTATTAAGGGTAATATTCAACGGTTTGAGACTATGTTAGAGCAGAATAATATTCGAAAGTCTCAGATTAATCAGAAGGTTCTTAAAAATAAAAGTGATGAAAGCCAGTTTGTTGAAAATATAGATATCGCTGAGGAAAGACTACAAATACTTAAGGATGAAATAAATGACCTTTCTTCTAAAAATGAAAATATTGAAAAATCTATTAATGACACTCAAAATATTATTGATAATATAACTGCTGAGTTTGATGATCTTCAAGGAAAATATCTTAATGAAAAGTCTAAACTTGATTCCCTTATTAACTTAACTGAAAGATATGAGGGGTATGGTAATAGTATCAAAAGAGTTATGGAGCAAAAGAGTAAATCACCAGGTATAATTGGTGTTGTTGCTGACATAATTAAAGTAGATAAGAATTACGAAACTGCTATAGAAACAGCTCTTGGTGGATCAATTCAAAATATAGTCACTGAGGACGAAAGAACTGCCAAAGACCTTATTGATTATTTAAAGAGGAATAAATATGGTAGAGCAACCTTCTTACCCTTAACAAATATTGCGTCTGGTAATGGTTTATATAATGATAAGGTACTTAAGGAGAATGGTGTTATTGGTCTTGCTTCACATTTAGTTAAAACTGATCCGAAGTTTCAGGCTCTTATTGAGAACCTATTAGGTAGGATAGTTGTAATAGACAATATTGATAATGCTACCCATATAGCTAGAAAATATAGATATTCACTTAGAATAGTTACTATAGAAGGAGAACTATTGACTCCGGGGGGGTCTATATCTGGAGGAGCATATCGTAATTCAAGCAATCTACTTGGCCGCCGTCGTGAGATTGAAGACATTAAGAAACAGGTAGCTATATTAAAGAATAAAGTACAATCATTATCTATTGATAAAGAGGAACTAAAGCAAAAGAAATATAGCTTCCGTATGATGCTTGAAGAAAACAAGAAGCATTTGCAAGAAAAGTATCTTGAAGAAAACACAGCTAAAATGAGTCTAGATAGAGAATTGGCCAAAAAAGCTGAGTCAGAAAGAGTATATGCAGAGCTTACTAAGGAACTACATGACATAGATAAAGAAACAATCGATATACAAGAGAAACTAGATGCTCTTAATGAAGCCCTAAAGATTAATCTAGATAAAAGCAAGGAGAATGATACTTTTATTATAAGCATCAACCAAAGATTAGAAGAAGAGCGTAGTAAAGAATTGATAATTACTGATAATGTTGCTGCCTTAAAATTAGAATTCTCCTCCTTAGAGCAGAGTAACGATTTCATCTTGGAGAATATTAGTCGTGTAAAAAAAGATATTGATAGGCTTTATGAAGATGTAGATAGACTTAAGGGCGATTCCCTAAAATCTACAACCCTTGTAGAAGAACGTAGACAAACTATTGAAGATACAAAATCATTGATTGATAAATATCAGCAATCAATTAAAGATCTGGACGCAAAAATCAAAGAAGAGAATAGGAAAAAAGAGCAGATTACAATTAAACACAAAAGCTTCTTTGATAAAAGAGACGAGTTATCTAACAGGATTAATGACTTAGATAAAGAAATGTTTCGCCTAAATAGTCAGATGGAAAAAGTAGAAGAACAGCTTGATGCTTTGATTAGCTATATGTGGGAGGAATATGAACTTACATATTCTATGGCTCTTGAATATCAAGTTGATGATAGTATAAGTTTATCTCAAGTAAGAAAGGCTATCACAGAGCGTAAGAACCAAATTAAGAATCTTGGTGATGTCAATGTTAATGCAATAGAAGATTATAAAAACTTATGCGAAAGATATGAATTCTTAATAGTTCAAAGGGATGATCTGATTAAATCAGAGGAAGCTCTAAACCAGATTATAGAACAGCTAGATACAGAGATGAAGGTTCAATTTGCAGAGAAGTTTAAAGCCATTAATGAACAATTTGATATTGTATTTAAAGAGTTATTTGGTGGTGGTAAGGCTGACTTACAATTAACAGATGATGATGATATTCTTGAAGCAGGGATACGTATTAATGCACAGCCACCAGGCAAAAAACTTCAAAATATGATGCAGTTATCAGGTGGTGAGAAATCCTTAACTGCCATATCCTTATTATTTGCTATTCTTAATCTGAAACCATCACCATTCTGCTTGCTAGATGAGATTGAAGCAGCATTAGACGATTCTAATGTTAAGCGCTTCGCTAGTTATTTGCACAGATTAACCAAGGAGACTCAATTTATTATTATCACCCATAGAAGAGGAACTATGGCTGCTGCAGATATTTTATATGGTATTACTATGCAGGAGAAAGGTGTATCAACTTTGGTATCTGTAAGTCTTATTGAAAATGAATTAGATGAATAGTGTGAATTGTCACGCAAAAAGAATGGGAGCCATTATTTATTGCCCAAAAAGCATGGTTGCATCATGTAGGCTTAATGTTATTAGAAAGGTATGATATAAATGAGTAATAAAACCGGATTTTTTAGTAGATTAGTAAAAGGACTCTCAAAAACAAGAGATAATATAGTAAATGGTATAGATTCAATATTTAGTGGTTTCTCAACTATAGATGAAGACTTCTACGAGGAGCTTGAAGAAATATTAATTATGGCAGACTTAGGCATTAATACAACAACCTCAATTGTAGAAAATCTTAGAGAAAAAGTTAAAAAAGAAAAGATTAAAGATCCTTTAGAGTGTAGGCAATTATTAATAGATAGTATGAAGGAGCAGATGGAGCTTGGTGAGAACGCCTATGACTTTGAGAAGCAAAAATCGGTTATTCTTTTAATAGGTGTAAATGGAGTTGGTAAAACTACAACAGCTGGTAAATTAGCCGGACAGTTAAAAAGCCAAGGTAAAAAGGTAATGGTAGCTGCTGCTGATACATTTAGAGCCGCTGCAATCGAGCAATTAACAGAATGGGCTCATCGGGCTAATGTTGAGATAATAGCTCAAAAAGAGGGTTCAGATCCGGCGGCTGTTATATATGATGCAGTGACTGCCGCCAAATCACGAAATACGGATGTATTATTATGCGATACAGCAGGACGTCTTCACAATAAGAAGAATTTGATGGAAGAATTAAAGAAAATTAATCGTGTTATTGAGAGAGAATATCCTGATGCTTATAGAGAAACATTAGTCGTTCTAGATGGCACCACAGGACAGAATGCCCTTGCTCAAGCTAGAGAATTTAAAGAAGTAGCAGATATAACAGGAATCATATTAACTAAGCTAGATGGGACTGCTAAGGGTGGTATTGCAATAGCAATTCAATCTGAGCTTGGTATTCCAGTAAAGTATATTGGTATTGGAGAGCAGATAGATGATCTGCAGAAGTTTAATGCTGACGACTTTATCAACGCATTATTTGAAAAGAACTAGGCTACTATTCAGCCTTTATGTATTTAAAAGGATAAGGGAGAAAGGAACCCATTGTGCGGTGCTCTCGCAAAAAAAAATATTAGGCTGAATAGTAATTAAAAATAGCCCGGAGTTAACACGGAAGGGAAGAGAGGTAGTTTTATAATGATGACACTGGATAATTTTGAAGAAGCTACAGAAGTAGTTAAAAAGGTCCTTTTACGAACTGACCTTATGTATAGTGAGTATTTTTCCGGTACTACTGGGAATAAGGTTTATTTCAAACCAGAAAATATGCAATATACCGGTGCATATAAGGTAAGAGGTGCCTACTATAAAATTAGTACATTAACTAAGAAGGATAGAGAAAAAGGATTGATTACAGCTTCTGCTGGTAACCATGCGCAAGGTGTGGCATATGCTGCAAAGCTTTATAAGGCTAAGGCTATTATAGTAATGCCTACAACAACTCCTCTTATCAAGGTTAATCGGACAAAAAGCTATGGGGCTGAGGTGATTCTAAAAGGAGATTGCTATGATGAGGCTTATGAATATGCAACAAAGCTTGCTAATGAAAAGGGATATACCTTTATTCATCCTTTTAACGATGAAGTATTAGCAACAGGCCAGGGTACTATAGCTATGGAGATATTCAAAGAATTACCTACAGTTGATATAATCCTAGCTCCAGTAGGTGGAGGAGGATTATTGGCTGGTGTAGCAACCATGGCTAAGATGCTTAATCCTAATATCAAAATTATTGGTGTGGAGCCAGCTAAGGCTGCATGTATGAAAGCATCCTTAGAGGCTGGTCATGTTATAACTTTACCTAATACTGATACTATTGCTGATGGAACAGCAGTTAAAACTCCGGGAGATATTATATTTCCTTACATACAAAAATATGTTGACGATATTATCACAGTGGAAGACCATGAGCTAGTAGTTAATTTCCTTGATATAATTGAGAATCATAAAATGGTTGTTGAGAATTCAGGCTTACTTACTGTAGCCGCCCTTAAACATCTTAAATGCAAGGATAAAAAGGTTGTTTCAATATTAAGTGGAGGTAATATGGATATTATTACCTTGTCCTCTGTGGTTCAGATGGGATTAATTCAAAGAGGAAGAATATTTACAGTATCTGTTCAGCTTCCTGATCGTCCAGGAGAGCTAGTTAATGTAGCTTCAATTATTGCTAAGGCCCAAGGTAATGTTATTAAGCTTGATCATAATCAGTTCGTAAGTATTAACCGTAATACAGCTGTAGAACTAACAATAACAATGGAAGCCTTTGGCGAAGAACATAAGCAAGAAATAGTTCAAACTCTAATTGACCATGGATATTCACCAAAAATATGTACACCAAGTTGTGTATATTAATAATCAATAAAATTTTCTAGAATTTTAGTTAGTTATTTTCCAAGCAATTGGGTTTACTGGATATTCCTTTTTTGATATAATAATATTATTATTTCTATCCATCTAGGAATATCTAGTCAATTCTTGTGTTCGTTTAATTATTCTTACCTAAACCCCCATACTTATTAGCTAATATTATAATTATAATGGACAAACTATCATATTAAAGAAAAGTTGTAGTTGACATCAATAGTAGGATGGAGTATTATTAATACAAGAACATTAGTTCGTCTAAGGAGGATAATGGATAATGTTAAAGGATGAGAAGCAAAAAGCTTTGGACTCTGCTTTGGCACAGATTGAGAAACAATTTGGTAAAGGTTCTGTTATGAAACTAGGAGATTCTGGTCAGAACATAAATATCGAGACCATTCCTACTGGTTCCCTAAGTTTAGATAGAGCATTAGGATTAGGTGGTATACCAAAGGGTAGAATTTTGGAGGTTTATGGTCCGGAATCTAGTGGTAAGACAACCGTAGCATTACACATGGTAGCTGAAGTACAGAAGATAGGTGGAATTGCAGGATTTATAGATGCAGAGCATGCCCTAGATCCAGTCTACGCTAAGAATATTGGTGTTGATATTGATAATTTATACATATCTCAACCTGATAATGGTGAGCAGGCTCTAGAGATTGCAGAAACAATGGTTCGTTCAGGAGCAGTTGATATAGTTATAGTTGACTCTGTTGCAGCATTGGTTCCCAAGGCTGAGATTGATGGTGAGATGGGAGATTCCCATATGGGCCTTCAAGCGAGATTGATGTCCCAGGCTCTTAGAAAGCTTACTGCAGTTATTGGTAAGTCTAACTGCATTGTTGTCTTTATTAACCAGCTTCGTGAGAAGATTGGTGTTATGTTTGGTAATCCAGAGACCACAACAGGAGGTCGTGCATTAAAATTCTATTCCTCTATCCGTATGGATGTTAGAAGAATTGAATCTTTAAAGCAGGGTGGAGAAATTATGGGTAATAGAACCCGTATAAAAATAGTTAAGAATAAGATTGCTCCTCCTTTTAAAGAGGCCGAGTTTGATATTATGTTTGGTAAGGGTATTTCTAAAGAAGGTGATATTCTTGACTTGGCTGTAGATATAGGTATTGTCAATAAAAGTGGTGCATGGTATGCATATAAGGATAATAAGATTGGTCAGGGTAGAGAGAATGCTAAGCAATTCTTACTTGAAAACCCCGATATTATGAATGAGGTTGAGGATTTGGTTAGAGAAAACCTAGGTCTAGCTCCTGTTAGAGAGAAAAAGAAGAAACAGGAAAAGCCTCAAAAGGAAGTAGATGAAACCTCTGCTAAGTAATGTAATTCAATATTTATTATAGTAAAAGAAGGCTGTCTTGTGATAGTATCTGTTTATATACTTATTATATTATTATAAGTTGACAGACTACTATCTTGGACAGTCTTCTTTATTGAATTGGAAAGCTCGTCCTATTCAATAAAAAATTCTTATGAAAGGGACAATTATGGAAGTTACTAGTATTGAAAAAGTTAATAAATCAAGAGTCAAAGTATATATTGATGGAGAGTATGCTTTTCCCTTATATAATAAGGACATAATACTGTATCAATTAGAAGAAGGAAAGGAGCTCTCTGTGGATTTATATGAGAGCATTAAAGAAGAGGTGGTTTTTTATCGTTCTAAACTTAAGGCTATGTCTTTGTTAATGACTATGGATCGTACAGAATTTGAACTCAGACAAAAGCTACAAAGATTAGGTTACCCTCATGATGTTATTGATAAAACAATCGCATATCTTTATTCCTATGGATATATTGATGATAATCGATATGCTTCCTCACATGTTAATACAAGAAAATATAACAAAAGTAAATTAATGCTTAAAATGGAACTTTTAAAAAAGGGAATTGATAAGGATGTTATTGAAGAAACTATAAGAGTTCAATATTCTAGTGATGAAAATTCTGAAGATCCTGAGATATTAGCAATTAAAAAAGCAATATCTAAGAAAAGAGTTGATTTGGATAATATTACATGGGAGGATAAACAGAAGTTAATTGCATTCTTATATCGCAAGGGATTTTCTATAGATAAAATTAATCAAGCATTATAATTGTTCAGTACTTTATTATTTCTGTCATATTAACATATTTGGTGGATTATGTGCTGGATTTGTACCACATAATGGGGAATTTTCTAAAATTGTCCTTGCAATTTTAGCGCATATAATTTAAAATTATACTTGGCGTAATATTTGATTTATCAATTTACAATAGAAAAATGGAGGGCTGAAAATGAGTAATACGACACAATTGTCAGCAAGAGAACGAATTAATACGTTGCTGGACGACAATAGTTTTGTTGAAGTCGGCGCTTTAGTTACTAAACGTAATACTGACTTTAATTTACTACAAAAAGAAATTCCCAATGATGGAGTCATTACTGGCTATGGACTTGTTGGTGGTAATCTTGTCTATGTTTATAGTCAAGATGCTTCTT
>DUNS01000201.1 GCA_012839235.1 Clostridiales bacterium | reverse complement strand
TACTGAGAAATCTAGAGATTATCTCCTGATTTGCATCCAAATCACTTCCATTTACACGCTCTTCTTCCTCTTTTCTTTCCAACTGACCACCAAGTCCATGGGATAGACTAGATGATACAGGGTGTTTGCATGTTATATATACATCATCTCCCACTTCTCTAAAACGTAGTGTATGATCATTGTTATTTAGATAATTATCAGGAGTATCATAATAAGTATCCACCTGTAATTTTCTGCTCATATCATGAATTTGATAATTTCTTCCTAGCAAGTAATTTTTTAGGGAATCCATAATCTCCTGATAATTTTCTTTAGGGAACACATACTTTTTCTCAATCTCCATGTTGTTACTTAGCATACATCTCTTAATCAATTCCTCAAACTCCTCAAGCTTTTCTTCGTCTATATCATAAATGTCCTTAGCTAGTTCCTTGCTGTAATATATATATTTCTCACTACTATATTCTCCTGCTAATGCAGAGCATTCTTGCAGTCTCTTGATGATCCCACTATTATTAAGAATATAAATACCTTTACTCTTATCATACATATTCACCATTTTATCAAGACAAATCAAAAAATGCTTCTCTAAAACACTGTCGCCAAATATATCTTTCGCTTTATCAATAAATCTATCTACATCAACGACCTCTAGACGACAATATCCCCTCCGCTCAAGTAAAGAAGCAGATAAATATGCTAATGGTTGCTGTTCTAATCCAGACCATGTCTGAATTGCTCCTATAGCAACAGTGTCATCTAGCTGACAATACATATCTACTGATACCTCTGACTGGGTAAATATAAGCTCTAGTGCTGGTGAAAGCATATTGCTCACAAGACTTCCATTTAAAGTTAACTTCTTTGCTTCCTGTAGGATCTTACAGAATATTTCTTCTGAAAGCAACTTATAAGGATGATAATACACATTGTTATACATTTGATACCGTGCATAAAAGTATTCTTCAATATAAGAACGATACTTCTCCATAAAACATATTCGATATCTTCCCATACTATCAACCGAAACTACCAGTCCTTCAATGACCTTATCCAAATCAAATTTACCATAGGTAACTCCCGTAAATTCTGTATCCCTCAATAGGTAATCCATTCTGTCAGCGTCGATTTGACCTGAAACCAGGGTTGCAAAAATGAATTTAAGGTTCAACTTCTCGTCTGCTTGTTCTGCCTCCCATTCCGAATTTTGCTTAATCTCATCTTCGAAACGAATATAATCAGCAACCTTTTGCGCAAACCCTTCATATTATACATTCACCCGAATAACACCTCTGTGTCAATTGTGATGCAACACATAGTTCCTTATCTCCTTTCAAAATGCAATATTTTATAAATTCAAGCTTAATTGTACACCTGCCATATTCTCAGCATGTTCAGAAGGTGAATATCCATAAGACAGTAGTTCCATATTAAGATTACATATCCTCTCAACTTCTATCTTTGGCAATCTCAAGCTCTGTAAGAACCTCTCTATAGCCTCATTATCATTGGCAATATTAAGTATAATCTCTCGCAAGCTACAAAGCTCCATGTCACTTTGGTATACCGGCTTTCCTTTATAATTGGCGTTAATATTTCTGAACAATCCTTCTGCACGTGCCAAATTCTCTTCTCTAGTATTCCCTAAAAGCTTAAGCTCTTTACATCGTTCTACAATAGCAGCTAACGACACATGCCATTTCTTAGCAAGCATAGTGAGGAAGTCTATATCATTTCTTATAATGTCAGCCCTTACTGCTGTCTCAGGCATTAAAAATGCTCCAGCAAAGCTATTAGCCTCTTCTTCCATACTAGTTAAATCTTCCTGTATATCCGAATGAAGTATCAGATGTGCAAGCTCGTGGGCAATACTGAACTGCTGACGCTCCCTCGTTCCACGTTTCTGATTAATGATAATAATTGGTATACCGTCAACAATTCGCGAAAAACCATCAATCTTCTCATCCTTCAATTTCATAGTAAATAAATAAAAGCCCTTCTCTTCTAGAAGAAGAGAAAGTTTCTCTATGGGATGATGTCCAAGCCCCCAATATTCTCTCAACTTCATAGCTTTTTCTTCCACATTAAGATTAGAATAAAAAAAAGGTATATTGCTCTTTTTTAATGGATAAAAGTCCTTACATACATGTATCATCTCATAACACCACTTTAGATTGACCTCTGCTTCTTCTATCTCTCTAGCTGTAGTTCGTTTATTTCTACGATAAAAAATCAATGACTGCTTATCTGAAAACAGTTCTGGTTTGGTAAGGTAACCGTTAGGTAAATCAAAAAACTTAATAATCCTTCCAAGAATACTAGTGGAAGGTATTGTTTTACCCATCTCATACTTTGAAATAGCCTGTTTAGTTACACCAATATGCTGCGCAACATACTCTATGGTATAACCACTTCGATATGGTCTTTCCCAGCCCCTATCGTGTCAAGGGTATGATACAATAATACTGGCTACAATAACTTTAAACTTCATCTATTTCTATCCATTCATGCTCAAAATCTTCCAGACCTAAGAAATAAGGTATTGGCTTTTTTCTTTTATCATAT
>DUNS01000200.1 GCA_012839235.1 Clostridiales bacterium | reverse complement strand
GTATCTGTCATTTATGATTATGTATATAGATACGCAGATGGTTTGGCATTGTTGGAGAAAGACAATAAATACGGACTTGTTAATATGTCTAGTAAAGAAGTACTTCCTACTATTTATGATAAAATTCATGAGTTTAGAGAGGGTTATGATTATATATATGTGGAGAAAGAGGGTAAATACGGAATTGTTAGTACATCAGCTGATTTAGTTGTTCCTGCTATTTATGATGGTATAGGTGAATTTAAAGATGGACTTACAAGAGTGAGGAAAGAAAAAAAGTACGGTTATGTTGATGGTTCCGGTAATGAGGTTATTCCTTGTATATATGATGATACAGATGATTTCGCAGATGGATTGGTAAAGGTGATAATAGGCTATAAGTACGGACTTGTTAATACATCTGGTAATGAAGTTCTTCCAGTCATTTATGATGAAATATATGGATTTCAATATGATCATGATTTTGCAAGTGTAAATAAAGAGGGCAAATGGGGACTTATTAATAAATCCGGTAATATAGTTGTTCCTGCTATTTATGATTATGTAAGGGGATTTGAAGATGGGCTTACAATGGTGGGAAGAGAAGGAAAGTATGGTTATGTTGATAGTTCTGGTAATGAGGTTATTCCTTGTATATATGATGAATTGAGTTTTAGCTTTACAGACGATTTAGCATCAGCAATGCGAGACGGAAAGAATGTCTATGTCAATCGATATGGTGAAGAATTTCCTTATGAATATTAGTTGTTTTGATCAGAGTCAAGGTCTTATATATGAGGATGAGGCTGTTATTGCCACAACATATATAGGGCCTTTGACACTGGAAACAAAATCAAATTAGTAGTTGACAAACAAACACTTTAGTATTATGATGTATTAAATCAATAAATTAAACCGTTGAGAAAGAAGAGTAAGCTTTAATTCGACATAACAGAGAGTCGCTATTGGTGGAATGCGATATGAAGATTTTAGCTGAATGGGCTTTCGAGGGCAACCCGAAGGATAGTAGGCGTTGACGGAAACCATAACCGTTATAAGAATGGCATATATGTTAGTATATGAAGGAGTGGACAATGAATTTTATTCATATGTCAAATTGAGTGGTACCGCGGATAATAAATTCGTCTCAAGTATATTTATACTTGGGACTTTTTTTATACTCAAAATTATTAATGAGGAGGCTAGATTGAATAATCTCGGTTTTTCAATCGCAACTTTGTGCTCTACCTAACATGAAAATCAGAGGGTTTCATGTAGAAAGTTTGCAGGTTATTATGAAAGGGATGGTATATGTATATGAAGAAAATGATGAAATCAATATTTATGCTTCTGGTAATTGTAAGCGTACTGACCGGTTGCGGTGCTAAAGTAGATAATAATGATAATGTGTCCACTGGTTCTAGTACAACAAGAAGGAATGCAACTATCGGAATAGGGCAATTTGCAGAACATGGTTCACTTGATAACTGTAGAGAAGGATTTCTTGCAGGACTTGCAGAAGAGGGCTATGTAGAAGGAGAAAACCTTACTATATTTACTGAGAATGCTATGGCGGACGGAAGTAATGCTAACCAGATAGCTAGTAACTTTATGGCTAAGAAGGTGGACTTAATTGCAGCAATTGCAACCCCTATGGCACAAAGTGCATATGGAGCTGCCAGAGATAGTGACATTCCTGTGATCTATACAGCAGTAACAGACCCTGTGGAAGCCCAGCTTGCTAATTCCGATAGAACACCTAGTGGTAATGTTACAGGAACTAGTGATAAACTTCCTGTTGAATTACAGCTGGAAATGATAAGAAATATTCTTCCAGATGCTAAAAACATAGGGATTATGTATAGCACTAGTGAGGCCAATTCCATTTCAGCAATTGAAGAGTATAAGAAAATGGCACCAGATTATGGATTTACAATAATAGAGAGTGGTATATCAACTATAGCTGATGTGCCTTTGGCGGCAGATAATCTACTTGGTAAAGTGGATTGTATTAATAATCTTACTGACAATACAGTAGTAAGTGCCCTACCAGTTATACTTAACAAGGCAGCTAGCAAGAATATACCGGTATTTGGTAGTGAAGTAGAGCAGGTTAAGATTGGATGTCTTGCCTCTATGGGACTAGACTATTATGACCTTGGTAGACAGACCGGTAAGATGGCTGCAATGGTATTGGATGGAGAGAAAAAAGCTAGTGATATCAATTTTGAGGTTATAGAGGAAGCTGCTTTTTATGGTAATCAAGCAGTTGCTAATAATCTGGGAATAGGATTTCCAGAGGAACTGATAGATAATGCCAAAGAAGTATTTGATGAAATAGTAGAGTAGATGTGGGAGGTAATGTATGCTTGAAACAATTTGGATGATTTTTATCGGAGCATTGGAAGAGGGTTTAGTATATGCAATAATGGCCTTGGGAGTATACATTACCTATAAAATACTGGACTTTCCGGATCTTTCAGTTGATGGAACCTTCCCAATGGGTGCAGCAATTACTGCCACCTTGATTACAAGGGGAACATCCCCCTTACTTACCCTAATAATATCATTTATAATAGGGGCTTTAGCAGGAACACTTACTGGAATTATTCATGTGAAGTGTAAGGTCAGAGATCTCTTAGCAGGTATAATCATGATGACAGCCCTGTATTCAATAAATCTTAGAATTACTGGGGGCAAAGCCAATGTACCTATCTTTACGAAGAAAACCATATTTGATTATGAGTTTTTAAAAGGAATTCCAGAGGCTATACAACCCTATACTGTATCCATTGTTTTGTTTATCATTGTTATAATCATGAAGCTGCTTTTGGACTTGTACCTAAAAACCAAATCCGGTTATCTTCTAAGAGCTGTAGGAGATAATGACACAGTTGTTACTTCTCTAGCAATGGATAAGGGCTATGTAAAGATTATTGGTCTTGCAATCGCTAATGCATTTGTTGGATTATCTGGCAGTGTATATGCCCAAAAGAGTGGATATTTTGATATCTACTCCGGAACCGGTACTATGGTTATGGGATTAGCAAGTGTTATAATTGGTATAAACCTTTTTAAAAGGTTGACCTTTGTAAAGGCTACATCTGCTGTTATTATTGGTTCGGTTATATATAAGATTTGTGTGGCCATAGCAATAGCTTTTGGCCTGGAAACCTCAGATCTTAAATTAATTACGGCTGCTTTATTCCTTATAATACTTGTTGTAAGCAATGACAGAAAAAGGAGGGCCAAGAATAATGCTTAAGCTTTTAAATATTACGAAATACTATAATCCAGGTACTGTCAACGAGATGTGCTTGTTTAATAACTTTAACTTTGTTGTCAACGAGGGTGAATTCGTCTCAGTAGTTGGAAGTAACGGTTCTGGTAAAACCTCCATGCTTAATATTCTTTGTGGAAGTATCCCAATTGATCAAGGACAAATTATTATTAATAATGTGGATATATCTAATATACCTGAATTTAAAAGGCAGCGAAAGATTGGGAGGGTTTATCAAAATCCTGCCCTTGGAACATGTCCAAACATGACAATTCTTGAAAATATGTCCTTAGCTGATAATAAGGGTAAGAGCTGGGGATTATCAAGGGGTACTAATAAGAAAAGAATAGATTATTATAAGGACAAGCTAAGGTCTCTTAATCTGGGTCTAGAGGAAAAGTTGGATATTACTGTAGGCTCATTGTCCGGCGGTCAGCGGCAAGCCTTGGCTCTGCTTATGATTACTATGACACCCATTGAGTTTTTGATATTAGATGAACATACAGCTGCCCTAGATCCTAAGACAGCAGAATTGATAATGGAATTGACAGATCAGCTGGTAAAGGACAATAATCTTACAACTATAATGGTTACCCACAATCTTAGATATGCTGTAGATTATGGAAATCGTCTTATAATGATGCACCAAGGAGAAATAATAGTTGATAAAGTAGGGGGAGATAAAAAGAACCTAAAGATTGATGATGTTTTAAATAAGTTTACAGAGATAAGCGTAGAATTAGGAAATTGATTTTAAATATGTTATATAATAAAAGAAAAAGGCTATGTATTCCTATAGAATATCATAGCCTTTAAGCATCTTAGCTCTACTAGGGTGTCTTAGCTTTCGAAGGGCTTTAGCTTCAATCTGCCTTATGCGCTCTCTAGTAACATTAAATTCTTTACCAACTTCCTCTAAAGTTCGGGTTCTACCATCTGATAGTCCAAATCTTAGAACTAAAACTCTTTGTTCTCGCTCCGTAAGAGTATCTAGAAGCTTCGCAATCTGATCCTTTAGAATGGAATAGGAGGCTGCTTCTTCTGGTCCCATAACTGCTTCATCTTTTATAAAATCTCCAAGATGACTATCATCTTCTTCACCTATAGGGGTGTCAAGGGAAACGGGGTCAGAGGAAATTTTAAGTACCTCCCTTACCTTCTCTATAGGTAGATTAACCTCTTCGGCTAGCTCCTGTTCGGTAGGCTCCCTCCCTAAGGTCTGCACAAGACTTCTTGAGGCACGATAGGTGCGGTTGATAATCTCGGACATATGAACTGGAATACGGATGGTTCTGGATTGATCAGCAATTGATCTGGTTATCGCCTGACGAATCCACCATGTAGCATATGTAGAAAACTTAAATCCTTTAGTATAATCGAATTTTTCAACTGCCTTTATAAGACCTAGATTACCTTCTTGTATCAAGTCAAGGAAGGATAAACCTCTTCCCACATATTTCTTAGCTATACTTACTACTAGCCGTAGATTAGATTCTGCTAAAATATTCTTAGCTTCCTCGTCACCATTCTCAATTCTTTTAGATAAATCGACTTCTTCTTCAATAGTAAGTAGAGGATAATTACCGATCTCTTTCAAGTAAAGATGAACGGGATCCTCTGAACCAGAAAGTGAGGGAGCGTAAACGGGCTGCTTATCATCCTCTTCATCCTCGGTATCTTCTTCTACCTTAGACAAATCGTCATCATCAGGTTCGTCCTCATCTCCAATTGGATTAAATACTACTATATTATTGGCTTCCAATTTATCAAATATTTTATCTGATTGGGAATTATCTAAATTAAGTTCGGTGATTAAAGAATTAACCACATCAGAGTTAATAATCCCTTTATTCTTTTTTGCTAAGTCTAAAAGTTCGTGTAGCTTTTCTTCTAGCACCACATCTCTGGGTTGCTCGTTCATTCAAATTCCTCCATCTTTGGATGATTACAATAAGTAACCTTTCCTTACATTATAGCATATAAAACGCAATAGATAAACTATAAAAGAATGTCAGTAAAGAAGTAAATTAAGAAAATCAGGTTAAAAAAGAGAAGACTATGTAAAAATATAACAGATAAAAGCATGAATTGGGATGAATAAAAGGGAAAAGCTAAATAAGAAGATATAATGTAAATGTAATGAATTGATGAAGTAATGGGTTTTTGTAGTAAATATGTTAGATGTGCTACGATACCTAAATCAGGTTTAATAAAAAACTTGACAAATTATTTTAAAGAACGTATAATCATCTAGCATGTAAACTTTTACATGCGAATATTTTTATGCGCAATTTGATAAAGTTTATATTTTACATTCAAATATGCTGCTAAAAACCACAGAATTAGTTGTTTAAATATTATTAGGAGGTGAAAAGTTAATGCCAACATTTAATCAGTTAGTAAGAAAAGGTAGAAAAACTGTAGAGTATAAATCTAACTCACCTGCTTTGCAGAAAGGTTTTAATTCCTTAAATAAGAGAACAACAGATGTTTCTTCTCCACAAAAGAGAGGGGTTTGTACAGCTGTTAGAACTGCTACACCTAAGAAGCCTAACTCCGCACTTCGTAAGATTGCCAGAGTTCGTCTTTCTAACGGAATTGAAGTAACAAGTTATATTCCTGGCGAGGGTCACAACCTTCAGGAACATAGTGTTGTTCTTATCCGTGGTGGTAGGGTTAAGGATTTACCTGGTACTAGATATCATATTGTTAGAGGTACTTTGGATACTGCGGGTGTTGCCAAGAGAAGACAGGCTCGTTCTAAGTATGGTGCAAAGAAACCTAAAGAAGCTAAATAATTATAAGATTTTAGTTTAGCATTATATTATTATCATTTATTACGAATTGATTCGTTTGGTGCAATATTAATTTTTCATTTCAGTTTCATTTGTATTTCTGTGGTTACAGTCGGATTGGAATATAAGTTAAACTTGCACGAACACAATGAAGTAATTGTGAGTACCGAAGAATTAATCAGCTGACGAAAATTAGTATTCGTTAAGTATTGTTAAGGAGGGAAGAAACGTGCCAAGAAAAGGACATATACAAAAAAGAGATGTATTACCAGATCCTTTATACAACAGTAAGGTTGTTACTAAGCTTGTTAATAACATCATGTTAGACGGTAAAAGGGGAACTGCCCAAAAAATCGTTTATGGAGCGTTTGAACAAGTGGCTGCGAAAACTGGTAAGGATGCCGTTGAGGTATTCGAAGAAGCTATGAATAACATCATGCCAGCTTTAGAAGTTAAAGCAAGACGTATCGGTGGTGCAACCTATCAGGTTCCTATTGAAGTTAGACCTGAAAGAAGACAAACTCTAGCACTACGCTGGATTACTTTATACTCCCGTAAAAGAGGAGAAAAAACTATGCAAGACAGACTTGCTAATGAGATTATAGATGCTTCTAACAGTACTGGTGCATCTGTTAAGAAAAAAGAAGATATGCATAAGATGGCAGAGTCTAACAAGGCATTTGCTCATTACAGATGGTAATTATAACCACTATCGCATAATCTTCTTTCCATGAAACTAAGATTAGTCCGATACAAGTAGACATATATAAATTACTTGTCATTAATTAAGGAGGAGTTATCCTTGGCAGGAAGAGAATATCCGTTAGAGAGAACTAGAAATATCGGCATTATGGCTCATATCGATGCGGGTAAGACTACACTTTCAGAGCGTATCTTATTTTATACCGGTATTAACTACAAAGTTGGTGATACTCACGAAGGTACTGCTACCATGGACTGGATGGAGCAGGAACAGGAAAGAGGTATTACCATTACATCAGCGGCTACAACATGCCATTGGACTCAAGAATTTGAACACAAGAAGATACCTAACGCATTAGAGCATCGAATTAATATTATTGATACTCCTGGACACGTAGACTTTACCGTTGAGGTTGAGCGTTCTTTACGTGTACTAGATAGTGCTATTGGTGTATTCTGTGCAAAGGGTGGTGTAGAGCCACAGTCCGAGACGGTTTGGCGCCAGGCTGATAAATATAATGTACCTAGAATGGCATTCATCAACAAGATGGACGTTGCAGGTGCAGACTTTTTCAACGTTATAAGTATGATTAAAGACCGTTTGGGTAAAAATCCAGTTGCTTTACAAATACCAATCGGTAAAGAAGATACTTTTGTTGGAGTTATCGATTTATTTGAGATGAAGGCTTACTATTATCTTGATAACATGGGTAACGAAATTGAAATCAAAGAAATCCCTGAGGACTTAAAGGATCTTGCTGAAGAATACAGAGCTAAGATGATTGAATCTATCTGTGAAACTGATGATGATTTAGTAGAAAAGTTCTTAGAGGGTGAAGAGCCTACAACAGAAGAATTAAAACTAGCTCTTAGAAAAGCAACTATTAGCTGCGAGATTATCCCTACCTTATGTGGTTCTGCATACAGGAATAAGGGTGTTCAGAAGCTTTTAGATGCAGTTATTGAATATATGCCTGCACCTACTGACGTACCTGATATCAAAGGTGTTGATTTGCAAGGCAATGAAGTTACTAAAAAATCTTCAGATGATGAACCATTCTCAGCTTTAGCATTTAAGATTATGGCAGACCCATTTGTTGGTAAACTAGCATTTATCCGCGTATACTCCGGTTCTATGAATTCTGGATCATACATTCTTAACTCTACAAAGAATAAGAAGGAACGTGTTGGTCGTATCCTACAGATGCATGCTAATAAGAGAGCAGAGCTTGATAAGGTTTATGCTGGTGATATTGCAGCGGCTGTTGGTTTGAAGTTTACAACAACTGGTGATACTATCTGTGATGAGAGTCATCCAGTAATTCTGGAATCCATGGAATTCCCTGAGCCAGTTATCGAAGTATCCATCGAGCCTAAGACCAAAGCAGGTCAGGATAAGATGGGTGAAGCTTTAGCAAAACTTGCGGAAGAGGATCCTACATTCCGTGCATACACCAATGAAGAGACTGGACAGACAATTATCGCAGGTATGGGTGAATTACACCTTGAAATTATCGTAGATAGACTTCTTCGTGAGTTTAAGGTAGAGGCTAACGTTGGTGCACCTCAGGTTGCATACAAAGAGACCTTTACTAAGACAGTTGAAGTTGATTCTAAGTATGCTAAGCAGTCCGGTGGACGTGGACAATACGGTCATTGTAAAGTTC
>DUNS01000199.1 GCA_012839235.1 Clostridiales bacterium | reverse complement strand
TGCTATCTCGTTCACGTTGCACTTATCCATTCTATCTATAGCCTTTATTCAAGCAAGCCCTCTAAAGCCTCTAGATAGTATGGACTTTCCTTTACGCAGATTAGAAACTCGATAGCAATGCTATCTCGTTCACGTTGCACTTATCCATTCTATCTATAGCCTTTATTCAAGCAAGCTTGATAAAGCCTCTAGATAGTATGGACTAATCTGCTTATTATGAACATTATACATTAGATTATAAAAAAATACTATGACAGAGGTCACAGTATTTTCAATTATTTTCAAATTAAAAAATCTCATATAGAACTATGCTTTCCATGGTAAAATTGATTAAGGATTTCTCCCAATTCTTTTGGTGCATCAATATTTACTTCATGACCTGCATGTTTTATGAATTGGATCTTTGATTTTGCTATGCTTTCACTTATATTATATGCAGCTTTTTTATTTGCTTTATCCTTTTCACCACAAAGTACTAATACAGGACAATCAATATTTTTTAAGCTCTTACTAAAGTCTAAATTCATCATTGAGCTTGTTAATTCAATTAAGCCTCTTTTTCCTATTTTCATGTTTTTAAATTTACTCTCTGGAATAATCCGAAAAATCATATTTTGGAGATTAAGTAATGCTTTCGGCATCTTATATTGTGGTGCTATCAATACCAAGGACTTAACTTTTTCAGGATTATCTATAGCATAGTTTAATGCTATTACTGCACCTAATGAAAGTCCACATAGATTTATGGGTTCCGAAATATTATCACAATACTCCGAAAATTTCTTATATAAATTTGCATATGAGACATCCATTTCCTTGAGAAATAGGGATAGGTCTGGACACATAACATAATCGCCTTTCTCCATATAGGAAATAGTTTTATCCCAGCTTGATGAGCTTTGCCCAAGTCCATGAATTAAGATATGCTGCATTATAAGCTTCCCCCTGTAAAATTCTTATTAATCTCTTGTTTTTTGCATTACTACCCACAATTTACCTTTATTCTACCACAGGGTTTTACCATTTACTATCTATAATTCAAATTCATATGTTAGTTATTCAGAATACTAGTTCATCAAATATATCCTTTACAGTTGTCATCTCCTTTAGACGATGAACATTGTCCCCGCAGAATATTAATCCTTCTTCAACATTACCCTTAACTGCATCAATTAAAGCTTTTGTAATACAATAAGGAGCAACTCTTGGGTTACAATGCTCTAGACAGTTAAAGCATTGCTTAATAGGAAGCTTTCCATCCTTTACTCTTCTCATAAGAGGGTTAATTAATGCTCTACCTGGCATACCAACAGGACTAATTACTATCTGTACATCCTCTTCTCTTGCTCTAAGATATGCTTGCTTATATTCTAGGCTCGCATCACATTCCTGGGTTACTACGAATCTTGTTCCCATCTGAACTCCATCAGCCCCTAATTCTAAAGCATGTTTTATATCCTCCCTATCAAATATACCTCCAGCAACAACCACAGGAATACTCAGTTTATATTTCTCTTCATATTCTTTCTTGATCTTAATTATTCCCTTTATCTCTTTATCAAAATCCATATCATCTATATTGTCCAAATCTTCTTTATGAAAGCCTAAGTGCCCACCGGCACGGGGACCCTCAACTACTAATAGATCAGCAGTCCGACTATACTTTCTATCCCACATTTTTAATATAACCGAAGCTGCCTTTATACTAGAAACAATTGGAGCAATCTTAGTCTTAAAACCCTTAACCATCTCAGGAAGACCAATAGGAAGCCCAGCACCAGAGATAATAAGATCCGCTCCCCCTTCACAGGCAGCTTTAACATAATGCTCATATTTCTTAGTTGCAACCATTATATTAACTCCAACTACTCCACCATTACTTATCTCTTTAGCTTTATCTATATGTTTTCTTATCCCTGATAGGTTAGCCTTCAATTGATTTTTATTAAAATTCGGATCATCAAATCCTATCTGTGCTGTAGATATTATTCCTATTCCACCTTCCCTTGCTACTGCTCCAGCAAGGTTAGATAGACTAACACCTACACCCATTCCTCCTTGAATTATTGGAATCCTAGCTATAATATCTCCTATTACCAATGGCCTCATCTTCATATCAATATCCCTCCGTATCCTGACCTATTCACCAATTAGTTTGATAATCAAAGTATTTGGTGAAAATATAATCAGTCCCAATGACTGATTATATAGATTATATATCCACGAAGTATCCATGTCAAGATATAATCGTAGGGTTTACTTCCTCATTTGGTTTTAATTACTACTTATGCCGATCCCGCTACCATATTAAGAGAATCTTGATCTGTGATTAGAATGGATTTATTATTAATAGTTCTAATAATCCCCTCCTGCTCAAATTGACCTAATTTACGACTAACTGTCTCCCTGGCAACTCCTAGATAATTAGCCATCCCTTCCCTACTTAAAGGTAATTGTATAAGAGTACCCTCTGAAACACTAACACCAAACTTTTCTTGAAAATCAATCAGTAGGCTTCCTAATCTAGAGTCAACATTACGGACACCCATACTTTGCAATGAATTTTCTAATCTTGACAATCTTTTACCTAATTCATCTATAATTTTAATCCCTATATCTGGATATTTATATAATAGTTTTTGAAATTGATATCTTGAAAGGCTACAGGTTTTAATATCTTGTAATGCTTCAACAAAGAAGGTTGCCCTTTGGTTGCTAAGAAGATTTTTTTCTCCAAAAAAATCACCCTCAGCAAAAATATATAAGATTTGCTCCCGTCCTTCTAATGTATACTTAAAGGCTTTAGCACTACCTTGGTTCATTATGATAATAGAATCTATACTATCACCTTCACTTACAACTATTTCTCCCTTTTTGTAATCATGGTGATTTATTAATTCAGCAATATTGCTTATTTCTTTCTCATTTAATGTGGAAAATATTGGTACACGATGTATACAAATATCATGTTTGCAGCGGCCACAATCACATGTAGTATCCATCTTTGCTACCTCCTTATGTATGTTACTTTTAATCTTATAGCATGGTTAATGCAGTGTCAAGAATGGTAAAATATAAATAATCCTACCCCAGAACTAAAAATGGGGTAGGATAATATCAATTATACTGTTGTTCTTAAGCTTATACTTATTGTTTTGATAACCTACATATAAAAACATTCATATCAATTTTGAATAAGAATTTGTAAATACATTATACTTCTGGTGGACAATATCCACCTGGATCCAATTCAACTGAAAATTCAAGAGTTGCTCCTATCTCACAAAAAACATCTTGTTTCTATATATATTTCAACGATATAAATCCAACATACATTTATTACCTTGTCAAATAATAGTAATTAGTTAAATAATATTTTTAACATGAATATAAAATCAATTATTAGACATAATAAACATCAGATACGAAAAAAGAACTTATCATCTTAGTTTACCAACTAATCATTAAAGTTCTCTCGTATCATTCAATATAAAATAAAAGTTTGTGATTTCGTCTCAAAATTACAGACAGCAAGTTATTCATAAGATTTAGGGGATGATTGCATTGGACTGATTTTTCTCAATATCGAAGATGAATTACTAGCAAATTAAAAAAGTGAGACACCAAAGTGTAAAGGCAGGGATAGAGATATCCTTGCCTTTATCACGTAATATACAATATGCAAGACTTTAAAATAATAAATAGTAGGAAATATGCTTCATTGGCAACAGGTTCTCTTATATTCAAAATTTACCAATTAAAACATATTCCTACTACTTATATATTTGCATATTGAGCACTACTTCAACTTTCTAATTATGACTTTAAATTGTCAAGATCACGTCCTGAAGGCTTTTGGAATACTCTTAGTCCAAATTCACCGACAACCGCCAACACATGATCAAATATGTCTGATTGAATATCTTCATATTGAACCCAGTCTGTGGTAGCTGTAAAGCCATATATCTCGATAGGAAGTCCTTTATCCTCAGGAGCTAGTTGCCTTACTATAAGAAGTCTATCCGTTAAGAGTCCTGGATGGTTCTTAATGTAGTTCATTACATATGCACGAAATGTTCCTATATTAGTTAGATGCCTTCCATTAATCTGAAGCATTTCATCCAAGGATTTCTCTTTATTATAGTTCTCAATCTCATACTCCTTATCAGCCAGATAGTCCTTTAGCAAATCAATCTTTTTAAATTTCTCAATCATTTCATGGGTACAGAAGCTTATAGAATTAACATCAATATATATTGCTCGTTTGATTCTTCTTCCACCAAACTCCTTCATTCCTCTCCAGTTCTTAAAGGAATCAGATATTAAAGCATAGGCAGGTATAGTTACAATGGTCTTATCGAAATTCTGCACTACAACTGTAGTTAGAGTTATATCTACAACGTCACCGTCTGCACCATATTTACTCATATCGATCCAATCCCCTATCCTAAGCATATCATTAGAGGTCAATTGGATACCTGCAATAAATCCAAGAATAGCATCCTTAAAAACGAAAGAAAATACTGCGGCAAATGCTCCTATTCCACCAAGAAGAACCAAGGGATCCTTACCCATGAGATCAGCAATTATCAAAATTCCAATAATTATATATACTACGATTTTAACTACCTGTAGAAGCCCTGTTATAGGTCTGACCTTAGATATTGGAAAGCTTCTATAAATATCATTGATGACATTAAGAAATTCATTAATTATTAGCATAATTATAATTATTATATATATAGTGGCGCCTTTTCTTACTAATTCATCATAATTATAAAAATAAGGCGCAAAGTTATATACAATAATCCCTGGAATAACATTAACTATTCTTTCAAGCAGCTTATGCTTGATGATAACATCATCCCACTTAAAGCGATTATTAATAATATATTTGCTGATTATTTTTAAAACAATTTTCTTAACAAATAGATTAATCAGAAGACATAATCCAATCAAGAAAAGCGCTGTTAATACATAGTAGATATAGTTAATAATTTTTATATTAATACCAATGTTTACTAAAAATTTCATTATAAAGTTCATAACATTACCTCGCAATTATTTTCTTAGTACCAGTCCCTAGGTATAGGTTCTCCATTGTCAAATAATTTTTGATTTTTCTTCAAATACTCCGTAACAATATCTGCCATCCCTATGGCATCACATAAAATACTGTCACTGTCACCAATCTTTCCTCTTGTAGCTATCCCCTTATCTAGAAATACCGGTAGCATCTTATCGTAAAATTGAGATACGTCACCTACAGTACTATGGTGGCCTCTAAAAGGACGATCAATTAATCTGCCATCAGGGGCTTTGATTTTATATAGAATAGGCTCTTCCCTTAATCTGTTAGGAATGTTACTCCACTCCTCAACACCATGAAGAAATGTATTCTTCTTTAAGCTAGCTCCTAAAAATAACATTTTAGCTCCTCTATCATATAGCTTGCCCCAACATCCTTCTCTAGCACAGGGAGTTCCAATCTTCTCCTCACCTGCTATGTAATCTATGGCATCCTTTCCTAAAGCAGCAACAGAATGGGTTGGATGTAAGGATCTTACAACTCCAGGCCTTTTTCTAAAGACATTAGTTAATAGGCCTACGCATGAAGGTTCAGTAAGAGGATCAAACAAACTATGTTTTTCATTCATTTGCTCCCAGCTATGGGTTGGAAATATTAATAATCCTTCTCTTAAGTATTCTATGAAAGCATCAATAACAGTATCCGGTCCCCCCTCCACCTGTCCAAGTGATTTCATAGATGAATGAATTAATAAGGTGTCAGTAGGCTTTATACCAATAGAAGCAATTCCCTTTATCAAATCGTTTTTTGTATACATAATTACCATGCCTTTCATTATAATCTGTCAACTTTGGGTTGAATAATTTGTCTTTTATCTTTTCATCTTCATAAAGTTATAATTCTCTTTTACTCTTTACTTCTTCAAATTTCACCCTAGGTATATGACAATATCCATGGGGTTTTTTAATAAGATACTTTTGATGATATTCCTCAGCTAAATAATAGTTAGTAAGAGGCAAAACCTCTATTGCTATAGGTTCATCATATTTCATCTGAAGTTCTGCGATTGAGCTTTTTATAATTTCTTCATCATTTTTATCAACGTAATATATCCCTGTTCTGTACTGAGTTCCTACATCTCCCCCTTGCCGATTAACAGATACAGGATCTACTACATCATAATACAAATCTAGCAAGAACTTTAGACTTACCTTTGATGGATCATAATACACTCTAACAGTTTCTGCATGTCCTGTATCATCATTGCATACTTCTTCATAAGTAGGCTCCTGAGTATTACCATTAGCATAGCCTACATCAGTTTTAACAACTCCATATATATTAGCAATATACTGCTCTGTGCCCCAAAAACAGCCGCCGGCTAGGTATATCTCTTTAATATTATTGTTTTCTCCCATAGGTTTCCTCCTCATCACTAATTCTCATTTGCTTCCATGTAAAAAAATACACAGGGAATATGTTACAACCTATTGTTAGTATAACATACCATAATCCCTGTGTATAATAATTATTGTTCTTCTTATTCAATTCTTCTTAGTATTTTACTATTTATCCATACCAGTATAAATATATACGGCATCACGTAAAAACTTTGCTAGACCTGGCAGATGCTGATCATAATACTTGGTAAAGCGTTCATCATCAACATACATCTGTGCAACACCTGCATGGGCTTCCTTACTATAATTACCCCAGGCATATGTTAGCCATCTACGGTGAAGCTCTGCCCCTTCCTGAGCCAATTCTCCAGCAGGATCCCCAGTTGCAATAGCCTTTTTGAATGTCTCAATAATATCAGTACCAAGTTTTTCAAATTCCTCGTACTGTTCTTTCGTAAGATTCATCATACTCTTATTAGAAGCATTAACGGCATCATCACCGTATTTCTCACGGATCTCTTTTCCGTACTTTTTCTCATTATCATCAACTAATTTCTGTTTGAAACCTTCAAACTTTTCTTTATCCATCATGTTTACCTTTCCTTCCTGATATTTAATAGTTTTCTCAACATTGGCGATTAGTAGGTCTAACTGATCTCTTTTGGCCAAAAGCTGTGCACGATGTTGCCTTAGCGCAGATCCTTTGTCGAATGTATCGGAGGTTAGGATATCTTTTATAGTTTCTAATTTTACATCTAATTCTCTATAAAACATGATCTGCTGCAATCTATCCACCTCTTTTTGCCCATATATACGATACCCTGATGAATTAATTCTTGCCGGCTTAAGAATATTTATTTCATCATAATACCTTAGGGTTCTCGAACTTACTCCTGCCATTTTACTGAGTTTTTGAATTGTATATTCCATCTATCCACCTCCTTACATCTACAAGTCTATACCTTGACCTTGCGTCAATGTCAATAGTTTTTTTAATAATTTCGTTTTTGAATTTAATAATATTATTTTCATTAGGTGAAAATATGATTAATTAAAATAATTAATAAGTAATTTCATTCATTTCATTGACTTTAAGCGAGTTTTCATCTATATTAATGTTATTGTTTAAATTTGTGAACAAATTCACAATATGAATTTCTCAATTATAACCAGATAATAGTTCTATGCTAATTCAAGAAAGGTCTGATCAATATGGATAAAAAAGTTGCCATTTTAATGGGAAGTGATAGTGATTTACCAATTGTAAGAGATGCAATTGACACCTTAAAAAGTCTTGATATTCCTGTTGAAGTTCATGTATTTAGTGCTCATCGTACACCAGAGGCAGCTTGTTCTTTTGCAACTAATGCTGAGGATGATGGTTTCGGTGTGATTATATGTGCCGCAGGTAAGGCTGCCCATCTGGCAGGAGTTATCGCTGCCCATACTATATTACCTGTTATAGGAATTCCAATCAAATCATCTACCCTTGATGGTTTAGATGCACTACTTTCCACTGTTCAGATGCCAAAAGGAATACCAGTTGCAACAGTTGCAATAGATGGTGCAGGTAATGCTGCTATTCTAAGTGCTCAGATACTAGCTGTTAGTGACAAAGCACTCAGTGATAAGCTAAAGATAATGCGTAAGAATATGACTGAAGAAGTTTTAGAAAAAGACAGAAAGTTACAAGTAGAACTAAATAATAATTAGCCTTTCTGTATCAATTTGTTATATATTCTATGTTTTATTGAAAAAGAGCGGGTACTAAGTACCTGCTCTTTTTCAATGACTATTAAATCTCTTTTATTATCTAATTATCTGTCAAACTACTACCTAAATATTACAAAGGTCAAAAGCAACCATAAATGTAAGCTTTGTTAATAGTATAAACAGCTATTGAACCCATATAATTTAATTCAGTTTGCAGATAACTTCTCCACTTCCATTAGGTGTAATTACAGTATCATTACCCTTAACTTCCATCTTACCGTTTTCAACAGATGCAAGGTTAGTTACATTAACAAGAACTACGGAATAAGCCTTAGAAGACTCTACATTAATATTAATCACATTGTCCTTCTTTGTAATTTCAGCCTTAACCTGTAGCTGTGACTTTTGATCATAAACTACTGTACTAGCAGGTGCATTGTTAACTAGCTCATATGCCTTAAGGATTACACCATCAGCATAATCATATTCTGTATCATCATCCTTAGCGCCTACAGCAATTATGCTATTCTCTCTAACCATTAGAGGAAGGCTTAAGTAATCATGCTTTTCGTTATAGAAGGAACCACCAACCTTTACCTCACCATTGATAAAGTTAGTCCATCTACCTGCTGGAAGATAATATTGCCCTAATCCTTCATCATTAAATATCGGTGCAACTAGTAAGTTATCACCTAACATATATTGTCTATCCAAGTATGCACATACTGGATCAGATGTAAACTCCATAACCATACTTCTCATAGAAGGAACACCTATCTTAGAGGTTTCAATAGCATTACGGAATAGATATGGCATCAATGAAGCCTTTAATCTAGTAAAGAAACGTACAACATCTACTGATTCTTCATCATAAGCCCAAGGAACCCGATAGGAGGAGCTACCATGTAATCTTGAATGAGTTGATAATAAACCAAATGCAGCCCAACGCTTGTAAACATCAGGAGTAGAGGTATTCTCAAAACCTCCGATATCATGGCTCCAGAAACCAAAGCCTGACATGGTTAAGGATAATCCACCTCTTAAGCTTTCAGCCATAGACTCATAATCTGACCAACAGTCTCCACCCCAGTGTACAGGGAACTTCTGTCCACCAGCAGTTGCAGATCTGGCAAATAATACCGCTTCACCTTTTCCTCTTTTTCTCTCAAGAAGTTCAAATACAGTTTTATTATATAGCTGTGTGTAATAATTGTGCATCTTATGAGGATCAGATCCATCATGATAAACTACATCTGTTGGAATTCTCTCACCAAAGTCTGTCTTAAAGGAATCAACACCCATATCTAGTAAAGCCTCAAGCTTCTTAGCATACCAATCACAAGCTTCAGGGTTAGTAAAGTCTACTAGAGCCATTCCAGGCTGCCACATATCCCATTGCCATACATCACCATTTGGTCGCATAACAAAGTATCCCTTTTCAACACCCTCTGCAAACAAAGCTGATTCCTGACCAATATAAGAGTTAATCCATACACAGATTTTAAGCCCCTTAGCCTTTAATCTCTTTAGCATTCCTGCTGGATCTGGGAACACTCTAGAATCCCATGTAAAGTCACTCCAGTGGAAGTCCTTCATCCAGAAGCAGTCAAAGTGGAATACTTTTAGAGGAATTCCTCTTTCAAACATACCATCAACAAATTTATTAACTGTTTCTTCATCATAATTAGTTGTAAATGAAGTAGATAGCCATAAACCAAATGTCCATGCTGGAGGTAATGATGGCTTACCTGTCAAATCAGTGTATCTCATCAACACTTCTTTCATAGATGGACCATTAATTAAGAAATAATCTAATCCTTCTCCTGGAACAGAGAATTGAACCTTTTTAACATTCTCAGAACCAACCTCAAAGGATACCTTTTCAGGATGATTTACGAATACACCATATCCCTTGTTGGAGATATAAAAGGGAACATTCTTATAGGATTGCTCAGTTGAAGTACCACCATCCTCATTCCAGATGTCAACGGTTTGTCCGTTTTTAACAAAAGGTGTAAAGCGCTCACCCATACCATAGATTAATTCACCTACTGACAAGGAAAGTCTCTCACGCATATAGGTGTCTTCTTCTCCACCATTATCATAAGCAAGACCTCTCCAATTGGTTTTAACATAAGCAAGGTCCTTAGTACCGCTGTCAGTAATCTTTTCATTCCCTCTGTAAAATGTTAAACTCCAATTATTTTTACTTATAACAGCGCGAAGAGATCCACTCTTAACTTCAATAGTCTCATCAGTGTCCTCTACTTCTAAAGTACAATCCGGATTTACTGTAAGCTCGAAATCTGGTGTTTTCTTTCTGACACCAAGATAATGATTGGTCTGAACTCTAAGAACCTCAGCCATTGGTGAGGATATACGAATTGTTAGGTTAACTCCACCTAAGGTGTCACCTCTATGTCTAATCTTATGAGTCGGTGCAGTAATAACAACTTCGTTATTATGTACCTTTGAAAAATATACTTCTGCAGGTGAAAACACTTCTGTGCCTTCCTTCTGCAGCCAACATCCATTACTAAATTTCATAATGCACTCCTTTCATTTAAAAAGCGAAAATAATACTTTCACTATAATTATTTATATTTGTATTTAGACTAAACTAATTATGTCAGTTTGATTATAACAGTTATTAGACTATTTGAAAATGTACTATTTTCTCCTTATAATGTGCTATTTTATTAAAACTGTCACCAAATTCAAGTTAAGCCATTATAATTGTGTAATTATAACTTTACCCCAACTATCATCACTGATGGCATAACTCTCCTTCTTTTAAGCTTAATATGGTAAAGATTTTAATAATAAAATTGGCTCCTCATTACAGCTAACAGTCTAAACATAACTGCTTACTATAAAAAGGAGCTTTATAAGTATTCCGATTAGTATTGATATATCAAAATGGAATTTGTACATGACAAGGGATTCAAAAAATGTTGTAGAATCATTATCTCATGAATTTGCAGATTAGAACTGGATACTAAGACTTATATATCCCGGACTAATATGCTTATTCGTGAACATTGTATTTTAGATGTGAAAAAAGATCAAATAATTTAAACTAATTCTTGAAATAGTGATGTAACTCTATCTCTAATGGTATCGATTTCAAGACCAAGGGCTAATGATAGTTCTGGATAAAGAAACTTCTCAGCTTTGTCTAATACCCTCTTATCAGTAGTAGAAAGCTTCTTACCTTCTTCAATCTTCTCCTGCTCATCAATCAAAATGGAAGTGATTACTTTAATTATTTCCATGGGATCACCGTCTCTTATAATCTGTGTATAAACTTGATCCTTTCGCTTACGATCCTCAAAAACGTATATATTATCAGAAGATACAGATTCTAGTACTTCCTCTGCTTCTTCAGAAGACATAATAGGTCTCATACGCACCTTATCATTATCAACTGGAGTCATTATTTTAGATTTTTCGTTAAAAGGATGCATTATATAATATAATTTGGTCTCTTTATCAATCGTATTTTCTTTTATTTCATCAATGTAGCACACTCCATGATGGGAGTAAATTATATATTCACCTTTATGAAACATTGTCGCCTCCTTTCCTATTGTCAACTGAGTTTACAATAATAGGATAACACATATTCATATTTTTGTCAACCTAGTTGACATTTGTCAGTCTAGAGGGTATACTACTGCTGGGGTGAATACATGG
>DUNS01000198.1 GCA_012839235.1 Clostridiales bacterium | reverse complement strand
TGTAAACTGCATTAATATTCTATCAAGTATAGTTTTGTCACCTTCACATATATCTACGAGTTGCTCAATCATTAACTTTGTTTTATTAGCATTGAACTTCTTTAAGTCAATTTCTAGCAGTAAGTCAGGATATCTTCTCATATAATCAATAACAGTTTTTGCATCGATAGTCCTATACTTGCCTTGAATTTTCCAACTCATAAACTCTTTGTATGTTGGAGTTTGTCCTGTATATTTAATGCCTGTTGCCTCACATGTTGCCTTATCCCAGCCATGAGAACATACTAATTTATTATCTGATGTAAGAGTCATATCGACTTCTACAAAGTTAAAACCATTATTAATTGAATTAATAAGTGCCTCTTCTGTATTATTATATTTATTACCATTATATCCACCTAAGGCATGAGCCATTAATTGATTGTTAAAAAACTTAGGCTTGTTGTGGATGGTAACATTACAAGTTAACACTTCCTTTATACCATCAGGTTTTTTAATTTCGCATCTTACAGTAGCAGTGCCTTGGTTTGAAATCACTATTAGTGGATGAGATTTTAAATCTCTAAGTCAATCAGTTCGCAAAAAAAACTCCCCAAAACCTTTAAATATAAGGCTTAGAGAGTTAATAAACTCATATGCGGATAGAGGGACTCGAACCCTCACGAGTGTTAAGCTCGGCAGATTTTGAGTCTGCTGCGTCTGCCATTCCGCCACATCCGCATTGCGACGAGATTAATTCTATCACATGTGAATATTAATTTCAAGCAAAATATATAGCCATTATGTATTGATTTGGTATATAATAAAAACGTAGTGAGGGATTGCATGCTTGCATGTAATCCCGATCGGAGTGCCAAGATCATAAACATGCTTTTGGTTTATGATATAATAAAGATATTCATTAACAAAGACCTAGTACACTAGGGAAGGGTTGGATAGATATGACTTGTTTGGAAACGCAGAGGATGATCATTCGTTTTATAAATGATGATCTGTCTTTAGAAGAACTAGAATTATTCCTTGACCATGTGAATTCCTGTTCAGAATGTAGGGAGGAGCTAGAGGTTTACTATGCTCTTATTACTGCAATGAAGCAATTAGATGACGATAAGATTTTATATGATGATTTTAGTATGGAGCTTTCAGCCAAGCTTGAGAAGGCACAGGAGAAGATTATTCATAAAAAGTTCGTATACTATAGAAAGAATGTTGCCATTGTTGTGGTTATACTTATAGCTATATTCACTATTAATTGGAGATATAGTAAGATAGAGGAACCAGTTGTTATTGTTAGAGAAAGTAATCACAGACTTAGAACAGTTTATCATCATCATAGAGAAACAACCCTAGAAGCAGATTTACAAGCATATATAGAGAAAGTGCGAAACCCTTAGGTTTATCTAATTACATACAATTAATATAAATTCTTTCGTTCCAGAATTATATTATTCGTTTGTAATCTATCAATGGTGAGGTTTCGCCCTACCTAATTAATTTTAATGACCGAAAGGAGGATTCATAGGAGCTTTTAATAGATCCTATGAAACATTTATGGATAAAAAGCTAGTACTAATTGATGGACTAAGTATATTAAACAGGGCATTCTACGGATTGCCTGACTTGACTACATCCAAGGGGGAACACACCAATGGAGTTCTGGGTTTTATTAATATCTTATATAAGATATTAGAGGAAGAAAGCCCA
>DUNS01000022.1 GCA_012839235.1 Clostridiales bacterium | reverse complement strand
GTATTAAGAAATACTTACAGCTTGCTCAATTACTGGTTTCATAATCTCCATAATACGTTCTGTTTTCCCGGTCAGATACATATATCCTATCAATGCCTCTAGTCCAGTAGCTGTACGGTATTCTACAACACCTGCATTTTTGGCTGAGGTAAATGATTTTGCATTACGACCTCTTTTATATACAGCCATTTCCTCCTCCGTTAGCATGTTCTCAATCATATGATAATGCTCTGCTTGGGCGGTGGCCTTAACTATACTTGTAACCTTCTTATGAAGCTTATTAACAGGAGCATTGCCCTTCCAGGTTATAGTTGTCTTAATTACCAAATCATAAACTGAATCCCCTATATAAGCTAAGGTTAAGGGTGAGTATGATTTAATATCAGTGTCAGGAAGATTAAAGAGATTCTTTATATAATTTGCAAAGGATAGCTTATCCTCTATGTTTTTTATATCCTTCTCCATCTTACTCCCTCTCTAGTGTCCTCAAGAACTATGCCTTTGTTAAGAAGCATGTCCCTAATCTCATCGGATCTTGCAAAATCCTTGTTTTTTCTAGCCTGCTGCCTTTCCTCTATCAAGCTTTCAATCTTTTCATCTAAAAGCTCTTCATCTCTATGAGCATTGATTCCAAGAATACCTGCAAGCTCAACAATCTTGTCCTTGGCAAATGTGAGTAAAGCCTTACTACTTTCACCCTTGCATGAAATGTTGGCAATTTTAACTATCTCGAATATAGCAGCTATTGCATCAGCAGTATTTAAGTCATCCTCCATAGAGTCCTCATATTTCTTTTGAAGATCCTCTATATCCTTAACCAAGGCAAGCTCAGAGTCCAGTAAATCATCCCCTTGAACAGCTCCTGATTCTAGTAAAAACTCCAACTGACTTACACAGGTTAGAATTCTTGTAAGGGAACTATTAGCCGCCTCCATAAGATCCTTACTAAAATTAAGAGGGCTACGATAGTGGGCATTGAGCATAAAGAAGCGAACAACCTGTGGATCGTATTGCTGGCATATCTCTCGAACTGTGAAGAAATTACCTTCCGATTTAGACATCTTCTTATTATCAATATTTAAAAAGGCATTATGCATCCAATAGTTTGCAAAGCTCTTACCACTAGCTGCCTCACTTTGAGCAATCTCGTTCTCATGGTGAGGGAATATCAAGTCCTCTCCACCAGCATGAATATCAATTTGGTCACCAAGATACTTAGCACTCATAACAGAACACTCAATATGCCAACCTGGACGACCATCGCCCCATGGTGATACCCAATAAGGCTCCCCATCTTTCTTAGGCTTCCAAAGTACGAAATCTAATGGGTCATCTTTTTCTTCAGCTACAGCAATACGACTTCCTGATTCTAAATCATCAATGTTTTTCTTAGACAGCTTACCATAATCCTCAAAGCTTCTAGTTTTATAATATACAGTACCATTCTTCTCATAGGCATGACCCTTATCAATCAAGGTTGAAATCATACTAATCATCCCGTCAATCTCCTCGGTCGCCTTGGGATGATGAGTAGCCTCATTAACATTAAGAGCTTCCATATCCCTGTAAGCCTCTTTAATGTAGTTTTCCGAAACCTCTCTTGTATCAATTCCTTCTTCTATAGCTCGCTTTATAATCTTATCATCAACATCCGTAAAGTTAGTAACATAATTAACATCATAGCCTTTATATTCCATATATCTTCTGAAAGTGTCAAATACAATAATAGGCCTTGCATTACCTATATGAATATAGCTATAAACAGTCGGTCCACAGACATACATACGAACCTTACCTTCCTCTATTGGTATAAACTCTTCTTTTTTCTGTGACAGAGTATTATAAATCCTCATTATCATTTCCTCCTAGCATATTATAGCTTACTATCTCTCTTTTAACTGTTTTTCAAGTTCATCCAGTCTCTTGGTTAATTCTTCTATTTCACATTTCAAACAATAATTCTCTTCTTTTAGTCCAGACATATCCTTCTGTAAAGGATCTGGTAAATGTACGTGATCCATATCTTCTCTTGGAATTCTTACATTATCTCTCTTGACAATTCTTCCAGGTACACCAACAACTGTAGAATTAGGAGGTACCTCAGACAATACTACAGAACCTGCACCAATCTTAGAATTCTCACCTACTGTAAAGGAACCAATTACCTTAGCTCCTGCACTAATCATAACATTATTCCCTATGGTTGGGTGACGCTTGCCACATTCCTTTCCTGTACCTCCAAGAGTAACGCCCTGATACAAAGTTACATTATCTCCAATGATTGTTGTCTCACCAATCACAACTCCAAATCCATGATCTATAAATAATCCCTTCCCAATTACAGCCCCAGGATGTATCTCTATACCAGTTTTTCTGGCTGTTCTCTGAGAAAACCATCTTGCAAGAATATATCTTTTATTGACATATAAAAAATGAGCCACTCTATACCTTAGTATTGCCTTAAAACTCGGATAAAGAAATACTTCCCATGGAGATTTTATAGCGGGATCTCGCTCTTTTATGATCTGCATTTCCTCTTTAACATATTTAATAAAACCCATTATAACATCCTCCCCAATAAAGCCCTTAACAATTCCCCTTACTTATTTTTTGAGCATCCGCTACAACCATCGCATCCTCTGCTTATTGCCCCAGGTGTAGCATCATACTGGTAGCTAAACATAGATTCAAGTAGACATACTGCATTAGCAGCTATACCAAGCTTTTCTCCAGTAAATCCAAGTCCCTCTTCTGTGGTTGCCTTAATATTAACTCTATCTTCCTCAATAGCTAAAGCACTGGCAATACACTTTACCATATCTGGAATATAGGTTGCAAGCTTTGGTTCCTGGGCAATAATCGTAGCATCTATATTCTCTATAATATATGCTTTATCATCCAATAACTGCTTAACATTTTCTAAAAGCTTGATACTTGATATACCTTTGAAACTTGGGTCCTTATCTGGAAAATGCTTTCCTATATCTCCAAGTGCCGCTGCACCAAGTAATGCATCCATAACTGCATGGGTTAGTACATCCGCATCCGAATGTCCATCTAACCCTTTTTCATATGGAATTGTTACTCCACCTATAATAAGATCTCTATCATCTATAAATCTATGAACATCATATCCTGTTCCTATTCTCATAATAATATCCACGCCTTTCATCGATGTGAACTTTGTTCACATTAGCCTGTTAACTTTAACATGAAAATCTCTATTTTCATGTTACCTAGTACACAATATTTGCAAAGTGCTACTATAAACTCTGTCTCTCCATTTTACAAGAATAAGCCAGTAATTACAAGATGTGTTTATTAGAGCTTTACACAAAAAAAGTGCTGCAAACTTAGATTCCTAAATTCACAACACCTTTAACAAATAGCGAAGGAGGGATTTGAACCCCCGACACCGCGGGTATGAACCGCGTGCTCTCGCCAACTGAGCTACTTCGCCATAATGGGACCTATAGGGCTCGAACCTATGACCCTCTGCTTGTAAGGCAGATGCTCTCCCAGCTGAGCTAAGATCCCATTTAAAAGCGCTTGTCTCTTGACAAGCACTTTATTATTATAGTCAATACCAATACCTTTTGTCAACTACTTTTTATTATATAGTTTCACAAACTTAGACGATTAACTACTAATGTAGTCTTTATGAAGCTTTACTGTTGATATTCCTTAATCATACCGATAATATTTCTCCTTATTATCTCTGTTTCTTCATTAACAGCTATATCATTAATTGCATTAATAATATCTTGTGCTGCATACCTACATCCAATTAAAGAAGATCCTAATCTTTCAAAAAACTCAATATTAAGAGCATCTGAGTATGCAACACAATCCTTTATAATTCCTTTATCTACAAGATATTGTATCTCTATATTGCCCCAAGGAAATCTCTCCTCATAGGCATCACTAAACTCTAGCTTTCGTCCATACTTCCATTCCCAAGAAGAGAACTTATCTTCAAGCTTATCTATCTTCTTAAGACTTAGACTCTTATCATCAAGCAGTTCTGGAGTCAGGCCATATACTTGACCAAAAGCTTTAATCAATTCTTTTTTCATAAGGTCTATATCTAGGTCTAGCCTATATTCTCCCAGATTAACAACCCTTGATCTAACAGAATTAACTCCCTTTGATTCTAATTTGGCCCTTGCCACATTCAGGTAGTGGGAAAGCATGGACATATCCACATTAATAAGTATCGTTCCATGGTGATAATTATTAATACCATCAGAATAAAAAGCATTACCTGAGAACTTTCTTCCATCCACAGTAATATCATTCCTGCCAGATTTCTCAGCTGGAATCCCTAGATTTCTAACAGCTTTTAGGATTACTTGGAGCTGCTTCTCTAGATCATAATTCTCTTTTCTCACTAAGAATGTGAAGTTCAGGTTTCCTAAGTCGTGAAATACAGCTCCTCCTCCGGATAGCCTTCGCACCAGATTTCCTCCATCCTCTGTCAAGGCCTCAATCTTACATTCCTTCCAAGGATTTTGGTTCTTACCTATAACAACTGTCTTCTCATTCTGCCATAGATAGAAGATACATTGGTTATCCAAAACATTCTTTAGTAAATACTCCTCTAAAGCTAAGTTCTTATAGGGATTATACTGATAACTGATAATATATTTTATATTGTCTATCAAGCCTATACCTCTTTCGTAATAACAGTGTTAAATATATAATACTCTATTCCCTAATATGTGCTGGGAAAACGTTAAGCTCAAGTAAAATAAACATATTTTACTTGCCTATACATAAACGCGCAAATTAGTGCTCTACTTATTATATACATATCTTAACACTGGATTTCTTGCAGCTCCCACCTCATCCGGTCTTCCAATTACAGTATTCCTAGGATATCCATGGGCAAGCTCAGGGTTGCTTGTGACTTCCTCATATATCTTTTTATATACCCTAACAGCTTCATCTAAGGTTTCCTTGCTTTCTGTTTCTGTAGGCTCTACCATTAATGCTTCAGGAACATTAAGGGGGAAGTACATAGTAGGTGGATGCATTCCATAATCAAGCATAGCTTTAGCCACATCAAGTGCTGATACACCCTTTTCTTTCTTTAAGTCTTCAAGAGATATTATAAACTCATGCATACAATGATCTGAAAATGGAATGTGATAGGTATCCTTAAGCTGGTGCATCATATAATTAGCATTAAGAACAGCATTAATTGAGGCATGCTTCAATCCTTCCTTACCAAGAGAAAGAATATAGGTTAAGGCCCTAACCACTACTAAGAAGTTGCCGTAGAAAGCTTTAACTCTACCAATACTATCTGGATTATCATATGATAAATGATAGCTTCCTTCTGCCCCTTTTATAACTCTAGGAGAAGGAAGATAGTCAGATAACAGTAGCTTGCATCCTACAGGTCCACTTCCTGGGCCACCTCCTCCATGGGGTGTTGAAAATGTTTTATGAAGATTAAGATGAACCACATCAAATCCCATATCTCCAGGTCTAGCAATACCCATAATTGCATTAAGGTTAGCTCCATCATAGTAGTTCAAGCCACCGGCTTGGTGAATAATATTAGTAATCTCAAGTATATTGGCTTCAAACAGTCCTAAGGTATTGGGATTGGTTAGCATAAATCCTGCCGTATCCTCTCCAACTGCATCTCTTAGAGCATCCACATCTACATATCCTTCATTGGTAGATGGAACATTAATCACCTTATAACCAACCATAGCTGCACTGGCAGGGTTAGTACCATGGGCTGAGTCTGGAACGATTATCTTATCACGTTTTGAATCACCACGCTTTTCATGGTAAGCCTTGATTAACTGTAATCCTGTAAACTCTCCATGGGCACCGGCTGCAGGTTGAAAGCTCATATTATCCATTCCCGTAATCTCACAGAGATATTCCTCTGCAAGAGCCATAACCTCTAAGGCACCTTGGGTAGTTTCCTCAGATTGCAATGGGTGTATGTCTGTAAATCCTGGAAGCTTAGCCATATCATCATTAATCTTAGGGTTATATTTCATAGTACAGGAACCTAGGGGGTAGAATCCGTCATTCACACCAAAGGTTTTTTTCATAAGCTCAGTATAATGGCGACTTAATTCTGTCTCACTAACATTAGGAAGGTTAAGCTTACTTTGTCTCTTAAACTTATCCTCTAAATTAATAACTGGAACATCACTAGGTGGTAGTAGGTCACAGCCTCTTCCGGTGCTGCCTTTTTCAAATATTAGTTTCATACAGCCACCTCCTTAAGGATATCAATCAGTTTATGAATCTCTTCCTTGGTATTTACTTCAGTTGCACACCATAGGATTTTGTCATTAGCTAATGGATAGCCACCTAGAATTCCACGGTCTTCAAGGATTTTCATAAGCTTATCCACATTTATAGGGGAACTAGTAACAAATTCGTTAAAGAACTCCCCTTTATAAATTATATTAAATCCATCAATCTCACATAGGAGTCGAGCTAGGTAATGGGCTTTAGCCATAGATAGCTCTGCTGCCTGCTTAAGACCCCTTTCACCCATAGCATCTAGATAAACTGCTGCTGTCATAGCACAAAGGGCCTGATTAGAGCAGATATTACTGGAGGCCTTCTCTCTTCTAATATGTTGTTCTCTTGCCTGAAGAGTTAGTACAAAGGCTCTTCTTCCTTGATTGTCAGTGGTCTCACCAACAATTCTTCCTGGAAGCTTACGCATAAGCTTCTCTTTAGTAGCCATAAAGCCTAGATATGGTCCTCCAAAGCTTAAAGGAATACCAAAGGGTTGCCCCTCTCCAACTGCAATGTCAGCACCGTATTCTGCTGGTGTTTTAAGAATGCCAAGAGATATTGGATTACTACTAATAATATATTTAGCTCCCTTTTCTGCAACTAATCTTCCTATCTTCTCTGCGTCCTCTAGTTGTCCATAAAAGTTAGGTTGCTGAAGAAGCAGACAAGCAGTTTCCTCATCAAGAAGCTTTTCTAAATTAGCTAGATCAGTTACACCATTACTTGCTCCTGCAACTACAACCTCAATATCAAGGCTCTTACAGTAGGTCTTAATAGTTTCTAGTATCTGTGGATCAACAGTTTCAGAAATAATTGCCTTATTTCTTTTTCTCTCAACAGACATAATAATTGCTTCAGCAGCTGCGGTAGCCCCATCATAAACCGAGGCATTGGATACATCCATACCTGTTAATTCACATATCATGGTCTGGTATTCGAATATAGACTGTAAGACACCTTGGCTAATCTCAGCCTGATATGGGGTATAGGATGTTATAAACTCTTCCTTTGATGTAATCTGCTTAACAATAGAGGGAATATAATGCCTGTAAGCCCCTGCTCCTCGGAATATAGTTTTAAAAATTTTATTCTTCTCTGCCATAGAAGTCATAATACGGCTAACTTCCATCTCAGATTTGCTTGAGGGTATATCAAACTCCCTATTCAGACGAACCCCCTTAGGAACTTGAACAAATAAATCTTCACTACTTTTCATTCCTATCAAGCCAAGCATTGCCTCTTGTTCCTCTAGGGTATTTGGAACATAGTTGCCCATGTTAATAAGCACTCCTTTCAAAGCCTGCAAACTTACTATATGAAAATCTTTGATTTTCATATTACACAGTGCACAATATTTGCAAAGTGAATTTTAAAAAATTCACTTGTGAATGATTTATCATTCACATTATCCTCCTAGCTAATAAGTTTCTTGTACTCTTCCTCAGTTAACATATTTTCTTTATCACTAACATTCTCCACCTCAATAAGCCATGCTTCCATAGGATCAGAGTTGATAAGCTCAGGATGGTCAAGTAAATCTTCATTAACCTTACTAACCTCACCTGTAACAGGGCTATATACATCTGATACAGCCTTAACAGATTCCACATCTGCAAATGTCTCCCCTGCTGTAAGCTCATCTCCTTCTTCTGGTAGATTGACGAATACCAAATCACCTAATTCACTTTGTGCAAAGTCAGTTAATCCTATCCTAACTGTTGTTTCATCAAGAAATTGAACCCACTCATGGGTATCGGTATAAAGAATTTCATTATTCATTTCATTACCTCCTAGTTATGTTTTTATTATTTTAGAAAGCAGATTAGATCTGGAAAGCCATTGACTTTCTTGGACTTATCTGTTTATTGTGCATATTATCTATCTCTTATAGAAAGGAAGGGATATTACCTCTGCTGTAATTCTTCTTCCTCTTACTTCTACCTCAACCTGAGTACCGATCTCCGTATATTCCTTTTCAAGTAAAGCCATTGCAACAGGCTTTCCTATATAAGGACAATGAGTACCTGATGTTGTATCACCAATATGCTTATCACCTATATATACTTCACAATGTTCCCTTGCAATCCCTCTGCCAGTAATCTCAAGGCCTACTCTTTTCCTACTTACTTCCTTGGACATAAGGGCTTCTTTACCTATGAAATCTCCCTTATCAAACTTAACTGCAAAGCCAAGTCCCGCCTCAATGGGACTAATATTCTCATCCATTTCCTGACCATATAGGGGCATTCCAGCTTCCATACGAAGAGTATCTCTTGCTCCAAGTCCACAAGGAATTAAGCCTTTATCTGTAGCCATTAAAGCATCCCAGAGCTTTATTACATCCTCAGGCTTACAATATAGCTCATATCCATCTTCTCCTGTATATCCAGTTCTAGACACAAGACAGTTGACACCTGCTACTGTTAGATTATCTACAAAGGTATAATACTTAACAGGTAGCTTATCTCCATCTGTCAATAGTTCAAGAATACTTTTTGAATCCGGTCCTTGAAGAGCCAGTAATGCAACATCATCTGATATGTCCTTAAACTCAACATTACCCCTAATGTGGGCCTTCATGAATTCTACATCCTTATGGCGATTAGAAGCATTAACCACCAGTAGATAATCACCCTCACCTCTACGATATATTAATAGATCATCAACAACTCCACCATGTTCATAGCACATAGGACTATACTTTACCTGTCCATCTTTCATCTTGCTACAATCATTGGTCACAAGCCTTTGAATATTCTCTAGAGCATCCTCTCCAATAAGAGTTATTTCTCCCATATGGGATACATCGAATAATCCAGAAGCAGTTCTAACTGCCATATGTTCCTTTATTACACCCGTCTCATACTGAACTGGTAATAAATAGCCTGCAAACGGTACTATCTTTCCCTTATATTCAAGATGTCTCTCATAAAGTGGTGTCTTCTTCTCCATAATTTCCTCCTATGATTAAAGATGTTTTTTATCATTACCTATATTAATCTTTCATATGCCAATCTTTTACTTCCATCAAGTAGATATATAATTCCACAATACTTAAATCCTGTCTTCTGTAACAGCTTCTGCATAGATTTATTAGCTTCATGGGTATCTACCCTAATGCTTTTTATCCTTCTATCATGGCACATT
>DUNS01000197.1 GCA_012839235.1 Clostridiales bacterium | reverse complement strand
CTCGTCATTTACCATAATGTCATTCCTCCTCGAGACAATTCAGACTATTTTCTATACGGTTATAAACTAGTATTTTATATGATAGTACTTCCTCTGCTGCCACCTCTCCTTTATTCACTTCTTTAACCATCTGTAGGAAGTTATCAATCATAGAAAGATCCGTAGCCGGAACTGCAATAACTTCATGTATACTTGAAGGTAGGATAACTAGGTACTTCTCGTTTATATGATGTTGTGATATAAACTCTTTTAAGGTATCAGGGTATATAAGAACAGTGGCTCCGTTGATGCTTTGACTGTTAGTTAAAACGTACATATTACAGCTCTCTGCCTCTTGCTCAGGCATCGGCTCTCCTATCATATTGCTGATTAGGTCATCCATTCGGATTGATACCTTGGGAAAAAGTCTAATTGTATTTTGTAGACTTATTTCATGCAGTTCTTCTAGTGTAATGTTCCAATAACCCATTATGGAATTCGTTATTCGTATACTCTCAACCCCATCCCCATTCTGCATAGTTACTATCGAATATATGATTGCAAATTCACCTAAATATTCTGTATGAGGTATGGTTTCAAGCAGTGCCTGGTTCATTAATCGGTTCACAAGGCGGCAAATGACATGGTCTTTAACTGTATTGAAATCTTTAATCTCGTCATATAGCGCATTACCCTTTTTACAGCCTAGAGCATTGTGGTATTCTTCTACAATGTTCTGCAAGATATCCTCAAAGCTTTTCTTTCCATGAGAATTAATAAAATCATTGTAATAGGGCTTTAATCGGATACAGGGACTAAGACTTAGTTCTTTATTGCTCTTATGTATCATTATTGTGTCATAGCTTGTGGAGTTGTTTTTGTATATTTCGCTTACCTCCACTTTTGTTTGATGGAGCCGCTTCTGTAGCTCTAGTACAGCTTTCTCTTTAAACTCTTCATAATTCATGCTTTTACTCCTTTCAAATATATCAAATTGAAATAAAAAAGGAGCAGAGATTATGGTCTTATCACCTAGCCTCTGCCCCTAATATTCAATTACTTTGCCATTCTTAATGCTTCATCTAGCCTCTTAGCTTCAATTTGCTTTGTTTTCGTATATGTGTGAGTGTATACGTTCAATGTTGTAGTTAAGTCAGCATGCCCAAGATTCTCCTGTATTATTTTAGGATTAACACCAAGGTTCACCATTATTGACGCATACGAATGCCTTAACTGATGTAAGGTGTATTTTGGTATTGAATCATCCTGACTTCTGATAAATTTATAATAGAGTTTGTATATGCTCTGTGGATCTCTAAACCCTCCATCCTCAAGACAAAGCAGTTGCCCCTCCTTATCTTTGAAAGCTTCTCCATATTTCATTTTCCTTACCTTATAATCTTTAATAGCTCTCTTTAATATTTCTGCAAGAGTGTCCGGTATCGGGATAGTTCGCATAGAATTCTGTGTCTTAGTTTCCTTACGGTATACCACCTTGTCAAACTTTACAATGCTTTCACTGATTTCTATTTCGTTAACTTCATCACTAAGATGTATATTGGATATCTTTAACGCACACATTTCACCTCTTCTAAGTCCTGTTAGGCAACCTAATCCGATTATAGTCTGTAATGTAATATTATCCTTTGATCT
>DUNS01000196.1 GCA_012839235.1 Clostridiales bacterium | reverse complement strand
TCCTACTGGTGAAGTCCAGATAATAGACTTAGATAATAGGGATAACTATGTGGAGATTGCTATATTTGATGACGGACCTAGTGGAGACCCTGAGTTCCAATTCCTTAGGTATGATGGTAAAGAGCTTAAAAGCTTAGGTTCTATTGAACGTGGTGGATTGTTAGATGGACAGGGAAAGCTAATATCCTGGTTCAATCTGTCTAATCACTTTGAACCTCTTTTCTTTTCTGCCTGGGGAGTGTTTAGTGATGGTAAGTTTTCTGTTACTAATCATGATATAGAACAATATATTGGTAAAAGCTATAAAATTAGTGGTTCTGGGTTTTTTGTTCCACTTGAGACTAATCCAGTAAACCACTTTGAATATACTGATTGGAATTTTGAAACCTTAAGAGAATTTGAAAACACTGAGATATTGCTTCTTGATATTTATATAAGCCCTGAGGATAGAACTCTGAATTGGTATTATGCCCAGTTACCGGATGGAGAGAGAGGGCTTCTATATTTTTGGATAGGAGATTAAATTATAGTTTTACTCAATCATAATTGTGCCACAATCCAGCTTTATAGTTGAAGTGTAACAAATAACAAACAATTATGAAGGAGTGAAAAGCTATGAAGAAAGCTTTATTAATTTTAGGAGCAGCTGTTGCTTTGCTAATACCAGTGAGTGCATATGCATCTACTGCCAGATCAAGAACAGAGGCAAAAACTTGGGGTCCTTTTAGAATAGAGGCAGAGGATCTTACAAAAGAGCAAAAAGATGATCTTGAGGAATCATTTGATGAAATGATCGAAGTTAGGAGAAGTTCGATTAATAAAATGATAGAAAATGGAATGCTTACAAAGGAACAAGGTGAAGAAGCATTAAAGAATTTAGATGACATGGTAGAGTATCATGAGGAGAATGGTTATGTAGGCGGTATGGGCATGATGAATGGTTATGGTATGGGCATAAATGATGAATATGAATATGGATATGGATGTGGACCAGGCAGAGGCATGATGAGCGGATACGGCCGAGGAATGAGAAACAGATATTAAAAGGCTGTAGAAGGTTATACTTAGAGGAATAATAGATATAACAGTTGGAGCAATTTGATAAATGGCAATATAAAAATGAGGTGTAATGGTGAAATATGAAATATTAGTTGTTGAAGATCAAGCAGAAATACGAAATATTCTAGAGAAATATTTGTATAATGAAGGCTACAATGTCCATGTTGCAAAAGATGGTTTTGAGGCACTGAATCAATTCAATAACAAGACCATTCACCTCATTCTTTTAGACATTATGATGCCTGGTATTGATGGATTTGAGGTCCTGAAAGAAATTCGAATGATTTCAGAAGTCCCTGTAATTATGCTAACAGCTAGACAAGAAGAGGTAGATCGGGTTAAAGGTTTTAATATTGGTGTTGATGATTATGTTGTAAAGCCATTTAGCAGCAAGGAACTTATGCTAAGAATTAGAAGACTGATAAAAAGGGTATATAATGAGGCAGATGAAATTATATATAATCATGAAGATTTAAGCCTCCATACAAGTAGCATGAAGCTATACCGCGGAAATGAAGAGATACAACTAACATCCGCAGAGTATAGCTTATTGCATGTTTTTTTTAGAAATAAAGGCCGGGTATTATCCCGGGAGCAATTGATCGAATTAGCTTATGGTTATGATTATGAAGGATATGATAGAAAAATAGATAGCTATATAAAGCGGATACGTCAAAAGATAGAAAATTGATCCCCGTAATCCTAAAATTCTAGTAACTAAATATGGTGCTGGGTATATGTTTGGAGGTGTATAGCTATGACTATTAGACGCCAATGGTTGTTGGTTCTTGTTTTATCGGTGTTAATATCAGTATCAGTTAACACGGTTGTATTAAGCTCATTAATTAATAATTATTTCATAGACTACTCTACTGATAATTATAATAAGAACATTTCTAGACTGCTGAATTTTTCAAAAGAAGCTCTTTCTGTAAATGTCTATAGCTCACAACAGCTTGAAATGCAGCTGGAAACTTTTCTAAGTGATCCTATCAATAGAATTCGATTATATGACGCTAATGGAAATCTAATAGCTAATGTTACATCAAAAGAACATCAGGGAATGGGCAGAATGAGAAATGGAATGATGAACGGAATGATGAATCATATGATGGGCAATGCCTCAGAAGAAGTTTATTCTGCTGACATAGAGGATAATGGTGTTATTATTGGGAAAGTAAATATTACAAAATATAGCTCCATAGGCAATTCCCTTGAGACAAGAAAGTTTACCTATTCATTAATTGCTAGCAGT
>DUNS01000195.1 GCA_012839235.1 Clostridiales bacterium | reverse complement strand
TCATAAGTAATCTATAGAAAAACTACAGTATGATTATATCATATTTGCTAAATAATTCTAGTAGCCATAGCTACAGTTCTTGACACATTATTTAATCATAGTTAAAATTAAAAAAGATGAGAATAGAAGAGAGGTTAACTATAATGGAAAAAGAGTTTTGGAGAGCTGGGAACATGCTTTACCCGCTTCCGGTGGTTATGGTAAGCTGTAAGGATGAGAATGATAGAGCCAATATTATTACTGTAGCTTGGGCAGGAACAGTATGTACTAATCCTCCTATGGTGTCTATATCCATGAAGAAGGAAAGACATTCCTATGATATAATTAAGAATAGTGGAGAATTCGTTATTAATCTTGTTACAGAAGATCTAATTAAAGTAACAGATTATTGTGGTGTGAAGTCTGGAAGAAAAATCGATAAATTTAAAGAAACAGGACTAACCCAGGCTAAGGGGAAGATAGTATCAGCCCCTCTAATAATGGAGAGTCCAGTTAATATTGAATGTAAGGTTAAACAGATTGTTCCCTTGGGCAGCCATGATATGTTTATTTCTGAGGTAGTAAGTGTTGCAATTGATAAGAGCCTTATGGATGAGACCGGAAAGTTTAATCTTAACAGCTCTAGGCTTGCAATATATTCCCATGGTGAATATTATGGGCTGGGCAATATGATAGGCCGTTTTGGATATTCCGTGAGAAAGAAGAAATAAGAGGGTCAAAAGCCATTAACTATAATATATGGTTAATGGCTTTTGATATATGGTTTATTCCCCAAGGTAGTCACTGATTCTTATTGGACCCTCTAGTATTTCCCTTCCTACGTATAGAAATCTATCAGGAGTGGTCATTATACTCCATTTCACTAATGCTATATGATAATTACATATTTCTATAGCTGTTATACATCTAGGATGTACACAGCTTCCATCATTGAAATATAAAACTTCTCCTACCTGTGGAAACACAGGCCTATGGGTATGACCACATATTATCATTACATTATTTTCTTCGGACCAGCCTATTATTCTTTTTTCAATCTTGTTCTTTCTTTTGTAATTCTTTGAAGCACTTGTAGGATCCCTTACTCCTAATAACTGAAGGGGCTTCCAAAGATATCTAACTAAAAATCTAGAAATTCTCCAAAAGGTACTATTTAAGTGATCTGCCTGATGACCATGGGTTAGAAAAATCCTATGATTATAACGTGAATTCTCAAGAATAATACTTTCTGGAAAATCTATTGCGGGAAATAAAGGAATATGAGAATTTGTGCTATCACAGAAAAAACTGGAGCAATTGGTCTGTGAATATTTGCTTTCTCTTTTAATTATATCATGGTTGCCGTATATCATATAAAGTCTTCTTTCTCTGTAGAATAGGGACATCAGCCAGAATACATCACTGTGTACTTCAATAATTGTTTTTATACTTCTGTTTTCCCAAAGCTCATCTCCATCACCAAGCTCAATATAGGTGAAGTTATTTTCATTATAATAATTTAAAGCAGCGAAAAACAGATTTTGATTATTGGAAAAATCATCCCCCCAACTGCCATCTCCTCGATGGCAGTCGCTCATTATTACAAAACGGGAGGTTTCATTAAAGGGGATGACCTTAGCGGTCTTATATGCCTTGGATAATTTTTTGTTGTACCCCAATTTAATGTTCCTCCTTATCTACAGCTGTAGTGTTGAGGGAACCCTTAATACTATTGTAGGCATCAAATACACCTTTAGGCTTACCAAAGCTAAGCATTTGGTTGTACATATTAGGCGATTTATCCTTAACAACATATATTTTATCTATTGTTTCACTATATCCTGCAGTTAGCTTTGCATATGTGTTACATAAGTTTGCATTGTTCTTTTGCATGATATATTCAGTAATAGATGTTCTTGTAATTGGTTGTGGTGTATGAGGCTTATTAAAATGGATATATACTCTATAGCCACTAACAGCAAATTCATGTTCCTTGTATCCGGCCTTTAGAAGTCCGCCTACAAAAGCATTGGCCATAGTTCTATTATATAACTCAAGCATAATATCCATGGACAATTCATCAGGATCTGTGAATTCTCCTAGTTTAAACCCTGTAAGCCACCAGTGGTAACCGCTCCGTGTTAACAAGAGGTTATTATTCTTTCGCAATATAAATGACATGTTAATTCTGTCTTCATCTTTTACACAATGGTAAAAGGTACCATTGAATATTCCTGGAATGTTCAAATCTGGACCATTGGTATAGTAAATTCCTACTTCAGCCCCAGTGGTCATTCCATATTGACCCTTCCAGAACTCAATCATCCATCTTTTACCACCGTATTCAAAGTAAATCGGCTCACAATCAATAATCATGCTCAAAGGGGCGCAGGCTTCGTCATAGAGACGAAAATACCCAAAGTCCCTTTGCCAGCAATTCATCAAGGAATAGAAGATATCCTGATATGGCTCATATCTAAAGCCAAAGGGGGCTAAGTCTTTATTAAAAAGCTCTATCCTCTCTGCTTCATCACCAATGATTGAATGAACTGGTGGAATAAACCTTTCCTCTTTATCTTTTCTTTTTTTCTTTCTTATTCTTGATGAGAAAACTAGAATCAAAACAAAGAGAATTGCTCCCGCACCAATTAGTACGAATCTATTTTGAACTATAAATATATTGAAACTATTCAAAACCAATAATGTTGAATTCAATTATATAACTCCTTTCTTTTTCCTATATATCATCATATTCCGATTAATAAGGGACTGTTCTAGGTAATAAAGAGAGTTTATTTACATTACAAATAAAAAGGAGTATACTATTTTGTGAATGTTTTAAGAGAAAGGAGAACGCTATGAGTAGTTGTAATAACGAATGTAGTAGCTGTAGTCAAAACTGTGGGGACAGAAAAGAAGCTCAGAATGATTTTAGTGTTAAACCCCATGAGATGAGTAGTATAAAGAAAGTTATAGGAGTTGTAAGTGGTAAGGGCGGCGTAGGTAAGTCATTAGTCACCTCATTACTTGCAGTTTCTATGAATAGAAAGGGATATAATAGTGCTATTCTCGATGCTGATATTACAGGACCTTCGATTCCAAAGTCATTTGGTATCAATGGTAAGGCTGTTGGAACAGAAGAGGGGATATTACCTATAAAAAGTAAAACTGGTATAGATATTATGTCGGTAAATCTTTTACTTAAAAATGAAACAGATCCAGTAGTTTGGCGTGGTCCAATAATAGCAGGAACTGTTAAGCAATTCTGGTCTGATGTAATATGGAATGATGTGGATTATATGTTTGTAGATATGCCCCCTGGAACTGGTGATGTACCATTAACTGTATTCCAGTCCCTTCCAGTAGACGGTATCATTATTGTTACCTCCCCTCAGGAACTGGTTTCAATGATAGTGGCAAAGGCAGTGAAGATGGCAGAAATGATGAATATTCCTATACTTGGACTTGTAGAGAATATGTCATATTTTGTATGTCCGGATTGTAATAACCTACATAGTATATTTGGAGAAAGCCAGACCGAAGAGATTGCTAAAAATCATAACATCCCAGTATTTTCAAAATTACCTATTGATCCAAAGCTAAGTGAAGCCTGCGACAAGGGTATGATTGAAACCTTCGAAGGTGACTACCTAGACAATATAGCAGATGCACTTCTAAATATATAAAATATAAAACAATATGCAAAAGGGACAAAAGCATTCATAAAATAAATCTTCGTTAATTTGCAAGAATTAAACAACCTCAAACAATGTGAAACATATTTTAATGAGCAACTGTTTTAAGTCGTTGGCACTTAGAACACGTATCTTGTGTTCTTATGTGCCATTACGTACTTAAATCAAGCGAAAGCGTGTTGCTAATGAAATATGTTTCACATTGTTTGTCAATATATACTAGGCAAATTAACGAAGACATTATAAAACCTGCTTTTGTCCCTATTCTATGATTTTAATGGCTTCTTTAAAACCTTTTGTATAATGAAGCTTATAGTCGTCAGTTATAAATATTGCGTGAGTATTAGGAATACTTTCTACCAAGTCCATTCCCTTCTCTAGACCAAGGGCAAATGTTGTTGTACTTAGACCATCTCCGTCAACTGAGTAAGGAGATATTATGGATACAGATATAAGACTATTATCAATAGGGTAGCCAGTATAGGGATCAAGTATATGATGATATGATTTACCATCGATAGTAACATATCTTTCATAAATTCCCGATGAGACTACTGACATATCGGATATTTCCATGGCTGCTATAGTTTCATTACGATCTGCGTAAGGCATCTGAATACCAATATTAAAGGGTGACCCATCAGGTTTGTTACCCACACAAAGAACATTCCCTCCTAGGTTAATCATTGCACTTTCTACCCCTTGCTCTAGCAAATAGTCTTTAATTCTATCAGCTATATATCCTTTTGCAATTCCCCCAAGATCAACCCGCATTCCTTCTTGATTAAAGGTTAAAGTATTATTTTCTAGAGACATATTCCTATAATCTACAAGAGGAATGACTTTATTAAGTTCAGCTTCATCAGGTAGTACAGGATTCTCGGCTTTAAAATCCCATAGGGATAAGATAGGAGCAATAGTAAGATCAAAATATCCATTGGATAGTTCTCCATATTTTATTCCTAATGACATAATGTGTCTTAATTCATCTGAAATCGTATAACCAAGTCCTTCATTAGGAAGAGAGCCATTATTAAGCCTATACAGCTCGCTTTTTTCATTGGTGCGACTGAATATAAGGTCATATTCTTTTATTAATTCAATAGCATTATTAAGAATGGCTTCATCCTGACTATCGTAAATCTGAATAGTGACGATTGTATCTAAGATAAAAGAAGATTTACTTATAGGCTCAGGATTTGCAGATTGATTATTTGTTTTTGTATTAAAATTACTGCAACCAGTCAATAATAGTGATATAATTATTAAAACATATATTTTTTTATTCATCATGAATCCTTTCATAATAAAATGTTTTATATAGTTAATGAACTCTAATATTCTAATGAATATATTAGTGGCTGTCAAGAGAATCTATTAATGAGAACCTAGCTTTTGCTTGACATTTTTTAATGTTCGTATTATGATTTTGACGTACATTTATCGACAAAATTTACTTGGTATCCTAATTAGTGTCGAGCCTTTAACAAAATATACCGAAAGGATAATTCTCATATGAAGTTATTTGGTAAAACGAATTTTCATGGTGGAGTCCATATGGGAGATGGGTCTGATAAAGAATTAACTTCAAATGACAAGATGATTATTTATCAACCTAAAACTGTAGAGATTTCCATGAAGCAATCTGGTGGAAGGCCATGTAATCCCATAGTAAATATCGGTGATAGGGTTATCAAGGGTCAAGTAATTGGTACCCCTACTGGTTTTGGTGTTGCCAATATTCACGCCAGTGTAAGTGGAACTGTTATGGATATGGTTACTAATAAGGAATCACAAGATAATGATGTGCTAGTTATAACCATCGAAGCTGATACTAATAATGGTGATGATCAACTAGATACCGAAATACCTACTGACCAGGATTATCATACTGGTTTTACAGATATTTCTTCATTTAGTAAGGAGGATATTATATCATCCATGAAGGATGGTGGCCTTATCGGTATGGGCGGTGCGGGATTTCCTACTCATGTTAAATATGAAACAGATAAAACAATCGACTATGTACTTATTAATGCTGCAGAATGTGAACCTTTTCTTACATGCGACCATAGATTGATGCTTGAGTTTGGCTATGATATTCTTAACGGGGTCAATCTATTACTTAAGGCCTCTGAAGCAAAAAAAGCAATCATATGTATAGAGGATAATAAAATTGATGCAGCCAATTATTTAAATGACTTGTTATTAGAACAAGGTTTACCTATTGAAGTAAAGATTCTTGAAACAAGATACCCTCAGGGTGGAGAAAGGCAACTTACTGAAGCAGTGCTTCGTAAGGAAGTTCCTGCTGGAAAGCTTCCAGCTGACATAGGTGTTATCATTAATAATGTTGCTACAGCTAAAGCAGTAGCTGATTTAATGTTTGCCAATACTCCTTTGATCTATAGATGCATAACTATTACTGGTAAGGTTAAGAAACCTGCTAATTATTTTGTTCCAATTGGCACAAGATATTCAGAATTAGTTGAACTTTCAGGAGGTTTTACTACGGTCTCTAATCGAGTAATAGTTGGAGGACCCATGACTGGCAATGGTATCTTATATAATAGTGGTATAAGTGAGTTGGAGGGAAGTGTTACAAAGACTTCCTCTGGTTTGCTTGTTTTGGAGGATATGACTATCATTGAATCCCCCTGTATCCGTTGTGGAGAATGTGAGCGAGTATGTCCGGCTGGATTAGCACCATATAAAATCGACTATGCCTTTATAACCAGGGATTATGATTTGTGTGAGAAATTGCATTCAACCGAGTGTATAAGTTGTGGTTGCTGCTCCTTTGTTTGCCCTGCTAAGAGGGAATTAGCCTATCGTACAACAGGTGCTAGATATACTGTTGCTAATATTAGGTCTAAGAGGAGGGATAAGCAAAATGAGAAATAAACCAACTGAAGTAGCTCATGGCCTTTCGCCCCATATAAGGGATAGAGTAACAACAAAAGGTATTATGTCTGATGTTACAATTGCCCTTACTCCGGCTTTTCTTGGATCAATTTACTTTTTTGGAATTCAATCAGTTATTGTAGTTTTAACTTGCGTCGCTGCTTGTGTTTTTGCAGAATATATATGGCAAAGTCTTCGTAAGGAACAAATTACAGCAGGAGATTTTAGTGCTGTGGTAACTGGAATGCTTTTGGGAATGAATTTTCCTGTAACAACCCCAATATGGGTTTTGGTTATCGCTAGCTTCTTTTCTATTATAGTTGTAAAGCAAATGTTTGGAGGAATAGGTCAAAACTTTGCGAATCCTGCTCTTATGGGAAGAGCCTTAGTAGTACTTTTATGGCCAGGTACTATTTCCCAATATGTTGCTACAAATCATGGAGGCTTGGATGCAACAAGCTCTGCCACTGTACTCAGTCTTATAAAAGGTGGTAAGGAAATCGTAGATTATTCCTACTGGGATATGTTTATCGGTAATATTCCAGGGGCTCTAGGGGAGACTAGCAAGCTTTTACTTCTCTTAGGATTTATCTACCTATGTTTTAGAAAAATTGTTAGTCTTACAACATCTATAACTTATATAATTACAGTTGTTGCTATTACCTTTATATTTGGACAGGACGGATTTTTTACTGGAGATATCTTAACCAACCTCCTTGGAGGGGGGCTTCTCTATGGTGCTTTCTTCATGATAACAGATTATGCATCAGTGGCTCCTAGAGTTAAGGTAACCTTAGCATTAATTGCTGGAATTGTAACTGGTATTATACGTGTCTGGGGCATATATCCTGAAGGAGTGTGCTTTGGTATATTGGTTGCCAACTGCTTGTCTGGTTTAGTTGAATGGATTTTACCACCCCATATATATGGAGTGGGATTGAAAAAAGAGAAATAAGTAATAAAGAAATAAGTATTAAAGAATTAATTAAAAAGAGTATTGGCTTAAAAAATATTTGTGAAGTAAAGAGAGGGATATGTAATGAAGGATAACAGATTAAAAGGTATTATTGCACTTGCAGTAGTTACTTTAGTATCATTTGGTATAGTATATGGAAGTAAGGCTTTAACTAAGACTGAAACACCTGATGAAGGTCAGACCGATCTTCCTGTTGAGGGCAGTATAGATGTGGATGGAGCAGAAGGAATAAAAGCTGCAAGAGAGCTAACTGATGGAAGTGGTAATGTTACAGGCTATGCTGTTACCGCAGCGGCGAAAGGCTTTGCTGGCGATGTGACCTTAGAGGTTACTTTTGGTACTGATGGAAATACTATTGAAGATGTTAGAGTAGTAAGTCATAGAGAGACACCAGGATATGGCGCCGAAGTAGAGAATGAGGATTATTTAAACCAATTTAAGGGTATTACTGCACCAGTTTATCTTCCAGGTAATGGACCTGCAGCTGAAAGTAATGACGCAGCTGGAGATACAACAGCTACTGAGACAGAAGGCTTAGTTGATGGTGTATATACTGTTAAAGGCGATGAATTTGAAGGTGGCTTCCTATATACACTTACCTTAAAAGTTGAAAATGGAGCAGTTACATCAGTGGTTTGGGATGCTGTTGATGAAGTTGGTGAATATAAGAGCTACTTATCCTCTGTTGGAGAATATGTTATGACTGAAGATGGTCCTACATGGAAAGAGCAGGCAGATGCTCTTGCAGCTAAGGTGATAGAAGATCAGTCTACAGAAGGTATCGCATTAGGTGAAGATGGTAAAACAGATTCTGTTGCTGGAGTAAGTATCAGCGTTGGCGGTTTCACTGATTTAGTTGAGAAGGCTTTAGTACTAGCTGCAACAGGTGAAGGTTCAACAGATAATGGTACTTCAGATGATACAGCAGGAGTGGTAACAGCTGGTGGTACAGAAATCGATGGAATATCTGGAGCAACAGTTACCTCAGAAGCAATTGAAACATTAATTAATTATGCATATGAGTTTATTAATGGATATGTGAATAAATAATTGAATATAATGATTAATCAATTTTGATATTTCACAATAGTTATTTGTTATTTACTTGAAAGGAGGCTGTCATGAATAGAAATTATCCTATGGAAGGGTTTGCCCTAGCTATGATTGTGTTTACCTTGAATATGCAGGAAGCAATGCTGACAGGAATTATCCTATTGTTTACAACAGTTTTAGGAATGATAGTCTATCAAATGTTGGAAAAACTACTACCAAGTTGGAGTAGTAAGGCCTGTACAGCAATTTTAATTGTGGCAGTCAACTTATCCTTACATCAGATCATTATTAATTGGTACTTCCAGTATAATAGTGACACTGAAAGAATCTTACTACAACTAGTAGTTGGTATTCTTATCGCTAAGCATGTTCTTTCTATTAAAGAATTTTATTATGGAAGACTCTTATATGAGGGAGCACTAGCCTATGGTTCACTGATAGTAATTGGACTTTTCAGAGAGTTTATGGCTTTTGGTAAGGTGTTTAATTTCCAGCTAGCCGATTATGGTTTCATGACTGAAAGCTTTTCGAATGTTATTATAGGACTATTGCTTACAGGAATAGCTATTGCAATTCTTAATCATATATTTGATTATGAAGTTACAGGAGATGAAAGCCTTTGGGTACTTATACCTGTGGTACTTTTGTATCAACCATTTACTATAGAAGCTCTGCCAGAGCTAGCTAGTGCTTTGATTGCAATTATTGCGACAGTTGTTTTCATGTTTTCAGTTAGAATGTACTTAGTTTTTTCTAATATTAAGGGATGCTTTAAGAAGCTTCCTACAGAGTTATTATCAGCATCTTTTATTTATATGATACTTATGGTGTTCTAGTCTTGTAGAACGATTGTTTAATAATATAAAGAAGGCAAGTGTCTTGTGTATGACAAGTACACTTGCCTTTTAAACGAAATTGGTGATGTGTATGGTGAAGAAAAATGACTTAATATTAATAGGTGTTATATTGATAATTGGAATTGGTGCTTTATTATTTATGTATTTAAATAATGAAGCAGGAAGTAAGGTTTCTGTTCAGATGAATGGAGAAGAGATTATTACTTTTGATTTAGATGAGGATATTACCTATACTATTGAAGGTGACAATGGTGCTTGGAATACATTTACTATAAAGGATGGTCATGTGGATATGATAGATGCTAGCTGTCCAGATAAAATATGTGTAAACCATAAAGACATTCACTATGATCATGAGACGATAACCTGTCTTCCTAATCAGGTTTTACTAGAAATAATAGGGGGAGAAGAGAACCCTATTGATTCCATTGCTAATTAGTTATAAAGAAAGGCATGGTTTTAGAATGAAAACTAAAAATATTGCAATCTATGGATTGCTCGTAGCCCTGGCCTTTATATTAAGCTACATAGAATATTTGATTCCCTTTCCACTTATGCCAGGAATTAAGCTTGGACTGGCCAATCTGGTAGTTATTACAGCCATGTATGGGTTGGGATATAAAGAGTCTTTAGTCCTATCTATAATCCGTATTCTATTAGTTGGTTTTACCTTTGGTAATCTGTCAACCATGCTATATAGTTTAGCTGGTGGTATGCTAAGTTGGATTATGATGGCGATAACCAAGAAAAGTAAATGGTTTAGTTTGGTGGGGGTTAGTGTTATAGGAGGAGTATTCCATAACATTGGTCAGATCATTGTCGCTATTTTGATTGTTAGTAACCCATTAATAGTTACCTATCTTCCTCTTTTATTGGTAACCGGTGTGGTTACAGGAGCATTAATTGGGTTACTTGCTTCAATGATTATAAAGAGGGTTAATAGACACTTAAGATAAAACAATGCAAAGTATGTATATTTTTGTAGATTTATAAGGTTGGTTAATAAACTTAAAGAATCTTTATTGATAAAAGTGGGAAAAGTGTTATAATAAAACTAGCAGTTAAACTGCAATAAATTTGGGAGGGTTATTAAATGAAAAAGATTTTAGCTTTATTATTTGTTCTTTCAATGTCTATGATGCTTTTTACAGCATGTGGTAGCGATACCAATGAAATCGCTCTGATTACTGATAAGGGTAATATCGATGACAAGTCCTTTAATCAAGGCTCCTGGGAGGGTGTTGTTGAGTTTGCCAAAGCAAACAAAAAGTCCCATCAGTACATTAAGCCAGAAGAGGCTAATGATGCAGGCTATCTTGCAGCTATTGATCTAGCTGTTGAAGGTGGAGCAAAGGTTATAGTTACACCTGGTTTCCTTTTTGAGGTTCCTATTTATGAAGCACAGAGTAAATATCCTGATGTTAAGTTTATTCTTCTAGATGGTGTTCCTCGTAATACAGATTATTCTGATTTCAAGACTAACGACAATGTAGCAAGTATATTGTATGCTGAGGAACAAGCTGGATACTTAGCTGGATATGCAACAGTTAAAGATGGTAAGAGAAAGCTTGGTTTCATGGGCGGTATGGCAGTTCCTGCTGTTCAGGCATTTGGTTATGGTTTCTTAGAAGGTGCTGAAGCTGCTGCTGCAGAACTAGGTCTTGCTGATGGTGAAGTATCTGTTCTTTATCACTACACAGGTGACTTTGCTGAAACTGATACTAATAAAGCTACAGCTAAAACTATGTATCAAGAAGGTGTAGAAGTTATCTTTGCATGTGGTGGTTCTGTTGGTAAGAGTGTTATGGCTGCTGCTGCTGAAGCAGATGCTTTAGTAATCGGTGTTGACGTTGACCAGAGATATGACAGTGAAACTGTTTTAACTTCTGCTACTAAGGGTCTTGGTTCATCCGTTGTTGCAGTACTTGAAGCTATTTACAATGATAACTGGAGCGAGTATTCAGGAAAAACAACTACCTTTAACGCTGCTAATGCAGGTGTAGGTCTTCCTACAGAGGTAATTGGTGATGATAAGGCTGATGCATTTGATCGCTTTGATACATTTACAAAAGCAGATTATGATGCTGTATATGCTACACTTGAGAATGGCTCAGTAGTACCTGTAAGAACTATTGAAGTAGCTGATACTAATGGTTACGCAACTGCTGATGAGTTGGTTTCTGGACTTGGCTTATCCAAGGTAGCTGTTGAAACAAGACAATAATAAGTTCAATTAATATTGACAGAATATATAATATCTAACTTGCAGATTAGGATATAGCATATTTGGCCTAGGCCTTAGATATATAGCTAGTTGGGGAAAGGCATAAACCTTTCCCCAAAACTATGTAGAGAAGATGTTTGTTATTGAAGATGAATTGGTTAACTGATTCATTAGACACTAATAATTAGAAAATGTGAGGTTGCCGTGGAAAATTATATTATTGAGATGCTTAATATAACAAAGGAATTTCCTGGTATTATAGCTAATGACAATATTACCCTTCAACTTAAGAAGGGTGAAATCCATGCTCTTCTTGGTGAAAATGGAGCAGGTAAATCGACTCTTATGAGTGTACTATTCGGTCTATATCAGGCTGAAAAGGGTCTTATTAAAAAGAATGGTGAGGAAGTTCAGATCAATAATCCAGGTGATGCTAATAACCTAGGAATTGGTATGGTCCATCAGCATTTCAAATTAGTTGAGATATTTACAGTACTTGAGAATATTATTCTTGGGGTTGAACCTAATAAAATGGGTATTCTTCAAAAGAAGGAAGCTAGAGAAAAGGTTGTCAAACTAAGTCAAAAGTATGGTTTACATGTGGAACCAGATGCTCTTATTGAAAATATATCGGTAGGTATGCAGCAAAGGGTAGAAATCCTTAAGATGCTTTACCGAGATAATGAAATTCTCATATTTGATGAACCGACTGCTGTACTAACTCCTCAAGAAATTGATGAATTAATGAATATAATGAGAGGCTTTACAGAGGAAGGTAAGTCAATCTTGTTTATTACTCACAAATTAAATGAGATTATGTCTGTTGCTGATCGCTGTACAGTTCTAAGAAAAGGTAAATCTATCGGTACTGTTGAGATAAAAGATACTACAAAAGAAGAACTTTCCCGTATGATGGTTGGACGAGATGTTAATTTTAATCTTGAGAAAAAGCCATCTGTAGCAAAGGATACTATTTTATCTGTAGAAGGACTTACTGTTCCTTCACAAATCAGTAAGAAGAATGCTGTTAAGGATGTATCTTTTGATGTAAGAGCTGGTGAGATACTGTGTATTGCTGGAATAGATGGTAATGGTCAGAGTGAGCTGGTTTCTGCTATTACAGGTCTTGAAAAGTTCACTAAGGGTAAATTAACACTTTGTGGTAAGGATATTACTAAGTTCAATATTCGTAATCGTTCTAAGTCCGGAATGAGCCATATTCCTGAAGATAGGCATAAGCATGGCCTTGTTCTTGATTATTCCTTAGAAGATAACATTGTACTGCAACGTTACTGGGAGCCTGAGTTTCAAAAGAAGGGCTTTATAAAGAAGCATGAGGTAAGGTCATATGCTGATAAGCTAATTAAGCAATATGATATTAGAAGTGGACAAGGTCCTATTACCACTACAAGAAGTATGTCCGGTGGTAACCAGCAAAAGGCAATTATTGCTAGAGAGATGGATAAATCATATGAGTTATTAGTAGCTGTTCAGCCAACCCGTGGACTTGATGTTGGTGCAATTGAATTTATTCATAAACAGCTTATCGCATCTAGGGATGCTAATAAAGCAGTTCTCTTGGTGTCCTTAGAGTTGGATGAGGTTATGGATATAAGTGATAGAATTCTTGTTATCTATGAAGGAGAGATTGTTGGAGAATTAGATCCTAAGGCAACAACTGTAGAAGAGCTAGGACTCTATATGTCGGGGGCTAAACGAGATGAAGTAAAGGAGAGCACATATGCAGAATAAAATTTTGTCTCTATTGGACTTTAAGAAAATTAAAAAAAGCAAAGGGTTTTCCTCGCTTACTGCAGCATTGCTTGCTATAGCTTTAGGACTAATATTTGGCTTTATCGTTATGTTGATAGCCCGTCCTTCCCGTGCTATTCCCGGTTTTTCAAAAGTTCTATTTGGTGGATTTAGACGAATAGGTGATGTTTTTTACTTTGCCACTCCAATACTTATGACTGGGCTTTCAGTAGGCTTTGCCTTTAAGATGGGTCTATTTAACATAGGTGCATCAGGACAATACTCAATGGGTATGTTTTTTGCCCTATATGCAGGCTTTATGTTTGACCTACCAGATGGTATTCATTGGATAGTTTGTATACTTGCAGGTTTTCTTGGAGGTATGATCTGGGGCTTCATTCCTGGACTATTTAAAGCAATATCCAATGTTAATGAGGTTATAACCTGTATAATGTTTAACTATATAGGAATGTATCTAGTTGATATGTGGGTTCAAAGTAATGGAACGATGTATGTGTCCTCACAGACAAGAACCGATTATCTTCCTGCTTCTGCTCAACTACCTTCACTAGGTATACCTAATTCCAATGTTAATATAGGCTTTATTATAGCCATTCTTATTGCAATTGTATTGTATATCATTTTAAATAAAACAATATTTGGTTATGAGTTAAAGGCCACGGGCTTTAATAAATTTGCTAGTAAGTATGCTGGTATTAATGATAAACGTAATACTATACTTACAATGGTTATCGCAGGGGGTCTAGCTGGTCTTGGGGGTGCATTTGCAATTTTAGCACCTGTATCAGGAATTGCTGGTGGTAGTATGACCTATGAGCCTATTAATGTTATTGCAGCTAATGGATTTAATGGTATTGCTGTTGCTTTACTTGGTAATTCTTCACCTATTGGCATTATTTTCTCAGCAATATTTATTTCTCACATTCAAAGAGGTGGTACCTTAACTGCTCTTAATGGATTTAAGCCTGAGATTATTGATATTGTTATTGCTGTAATAATCTACTTTACTGCATTTTCCCTATTGATGAAAACAGCCTTAGGTAATTTTATTAATAGTCATCGAAGAAGAAAGAATAGGGTTGAAGATGAGAATATAGGTGCTCCAACAAGTGATGATGAGGTTGTCGTCGCCAATCAAGAAGTAAGAAGTGAAGGGGAGGAGGCATAAATATGGATACTTTAATTTATTTAGTACAAACTATGTTGCCTGTTGCAATTCCTTTACTTTTAGTTGC
>DUNS01000194.1 GCA_012839235.1 Clostridiales bacterium | reverse complement strand
GACGAGCAACAAAAAGATCAAATAGTGTTTTTAATAGTGCAGTTGTCCCCTTTGAAGGAAAGTTTGCCGGAGTATTTCGCTGTGATAGCAAATCTATTAGCATGGATATATTTGCTGGATTTAGCGATGATGGTATAAACTGGACAATCAATGATAATCCCATCCAATTTGAAGGGGAGGATGAGGAAATCTTAAAGAGAGAATACCGTTATGACCCAAGAGTATGTTTTATTGAAGATAGGTATTATATTACTTGGTGTAACGGCTATCATGGACCTACCATTGGAATAGCATATACCTATGATTTTAAGAAGTTCTATCAGCTGGAAAATGCATTTTTGCCATTTAACAGAAATGGAGTCTTATTCCCTAGAAAGATTAATGGAAAGTATGTAATGCTCAGCAGACCTAGCGATAATGGTCATACACCATTTGGAGATATTTTCTGTAGTCAAAGTCCAGACATGGAATATTGGGGACATCATCGCTTTGTTATGGGAACCATAGGGGGAGATGAGTCAGCATGGCAATCAACAAAAATAGGACCAGGTCCAGTACCAATAGAAACAGAAGAAGGCTGGCTATTGATATACCATGGGGTTATTAACACTTGTAATGGATTTGTATATCGAATGGGCTGTGCCTTGCTGGATATTGATCAGCCATGGAAGGTTATTAGTAGATCTAAAGACTACATCCTTGCACCCTATGAAATATATGAATGTGTAGGTGATGTACCTAATGTAGTATTCCCTTGTGCAGCACTTACAGATGACAAAACAGGTCGGATCGCAATATATTATGGTTGTGCTGATACTGTTACAGGATTGGCATTTACCACGGTGGATGAGTTGCTTAGTCATATGAAAGAAAATCCCCTATAATAAATTATAGAATATATCTAATACTAATGTTACAATTAAAAGTAGCTTAACCTTTATAAATTATGTAAGTTATTAAAAGGAGACCGCATATGGAATTTATCGATAAGAGAATTGCTGTTATATGTGATCAGCTGAAAAAGATAGCTGTGGTTCAAAGGATTCCTGTAGAGAATCTGGTATATAAGAAGGGTAACTACATTCACCCTGAGGATGTAGATGGGGCAGGTGAGAGTTTTGAACCATTTGATAGCAGAACCATGCATTGGTATGGTCCCGATGAGCATTATTGGTTCAGAGTAGAGTATACAGTGCCTGAAAGCATGAATAATAAGCCTATGTGGATGCGAGTTAAAACCCAGATTGAAGAATGGGATGATGCTAAAAATCCTCAGTTTCTTTTGTTTGTGAATAATGTTGCAACTCAAGGTATGGATATGAATCATAGAGAAGTATTTATAACCGATAGGGCTAAAGCTGGAGATACCTATTGCTTTGATCTACAATCCTACACCGGTACACTTCATAGTGAATTTAAATTAATTGTAGAGATATTAGAAATTGATCCTGAAATCCAGAAGTTATACTATGACTTGAGAGTTCCCCTTGATGCCTTTCCCCGTATGGACAAAGAGGATAGCAATCGCTTAAGCATAACAGAGATACTTAACAACACAGTTAATTATCTGGATCTTAGGACCCCATATTCTAAGGAGTTTTATGCTTCACTAAAGGAGGCATCTAACTATATTGAGAAAGCATTATATGATGAAAGAGCGGGATATAGTGATATAATCGCCACCTGTATCGGTCATACCCATATTGATGTTGCTTGGTGGTGGACTGTTGAGCAAACCAGAGAAAAGGTTGGTAGAAGCTTTGCAACTGTTC
>DUNS01000002.1 GCA_012839235.1 Clostridiales bacterium | reverse complement strand
TTATGTCTTGTGGTCGCGACACATCCGAACACACAACATAATGCACGAGTGGCTCAGTGGTAGAGCATCGCCTTGCCAAGGCGAGGGTCGCGAGTTCGAATCTCGTCTCGTGCTTAATAATAAAAAGGTTCATCCGTCAGGATGGACCTTTTTGTTATTCTGTACTGGATTAGCTTCAATTTCCCTTGTTTGTAAGGAAGATAAATTCCTCAAACCATATCCGGAATTTGCTCTGTTCCTGCTTACGCTTATTAGATAACCCCTGCTGGAAGATCCCAACCTTCCAAACCTCCATTGCCGTGATATCTACTTCTCCATAGCGATATCTCATAAAAATATTAGCCACGTCAGCAAACTTTATATTCTCATAATCAAAGGTATCCTTAATCTGATATGCAAGCATCTTAATAGTTTCTTCTTGCTTCAGGGTATAACCCTCTAATTTAAGAAGATATAATATTCTAAGAAAGAGCAGATACATCCTCTCATTATTATTTGCCTTTCCCATCCTCTTCCTATATTGATATTTTAATAAACAATCATAAATAAGTACTACAAACAGCAGTATAAGAATAGCTACCACAGTAATCGTTATTCCCATAAGAATATGATTATTCTCTCCCATGGTTTCTTCTAGGAGAGACTCATCACTTCCAGGTAGTGGTGGTACCTCATAATCATTCAGGTGCCCATAGGGCTTGTAATCACTAACCCCACCATTCTGGTACTTTGATTTATCCCCCCAGCTTTGATATCTTATGCTATAGAAATCTGGAGTTGCTTCAAAAGGTATCCAGCCAATCCCTTCTATATATGCTTCCGCCCAGGCATGAGCCTGCCTATTTTTCACAGGATACATTCCACTCTTAGTAACATTATCAAATCTAGCCACATATCCTTCCACATAACGGGTAGGAATTCCTATACATCGACCCATAACAGCCAATGAAGAGGCGAATGCAGTGCAATATCCCTTCTTGTTTTCAAAAAGAAAGTAATCTACAAAATCCTTACCCTCTGGTAATTTACCAGGACTTAAAGTATATGTATATTGCTGCAGGAACGCTTCAATTGCCTTTAGCCTGTCATAATCCGTTTCATAATGTGCAGTTATTTCTTCAGCTAATTTTTTGACTCTATCTGGTAGATCCTTGGGTAAATCCTTATATTCCATTTCAATTATTTGTGCACGGGACTGTAATTGTTCATATACCTTCTCCTCTGACAGTTTAATCTTCACCTTATCATTTCTGAAATAATTATCATTCAACCAATCTAGAGCTTCTTGATTAATTTCTTCTACTTCCTTATAAGAAAAGTCCTTCTCTTCCCTTAACATTTCCTGCACATATTCATCCGATAAATTCATTTCGTAGAAAATTAGATCATATGAGGTATTTCTACCTTGTGCTTTATCAAATCTAATATTGGCATTCTCTCTCTGAAGCCTTTTCTTTTCATTATCCACGTTAAAATAACTAGACTTTAATGGATAGAAGAAGGTTTTTGTCTTTATGCTCCCATATTCTATTTTTATTTTTCTTTGATTTATGTATGGTATCTCCTCTAACTGCTCTATCTTCTGCCTGGATAGGCCATACACTAATTCAGAGTAATCCAACAAATACTCCTGCTGACCATTGATGGTCTTTTGATTTGTCTTCTCCCAGCGATTACCAGTATACTCATTACTAACAGAGCCCATGAGATAAATTGGTTTACTGCCTTTTGAACCTGATATATCAAATGCAATAGTCTCATCCAGGGTTAGTACTCCTCCATCACCCAGATCCCCATTCTCATCTGAGTAACCTGACAAGCTTATTACAAAGTCTCCGTTGGATTTTTCAAAATAGTATTCAATGTCTATAATCCAATCTTCTACTTGTTCTTTCATAATCCGATAGAATGTTTTAGCTCCTTCCCATTGAATTGGTTCAGGCTTCGAGGGCAGTAGAATTGAAAGCACAGCCAATAAAAGACACACAGGAGTTAAGTATAAAATCCCTTCCTTCCGATTTAACTTTTCAGCTCTCCTATTATACAGAGCGCCATAAATCTCTATTATGATTGTCATAATATAAAATATACCAATACCAATCACTACTTTATATAAATCCACTTTATTTAGTGACAGGACAATCATAGCTGCCAATATGGTAATTGCCATAAGAACCTTTATTATTTGATTCTTCATAAGTAAATATAGAAAAGTTCCACCAAGCATTCCGATTGCAAAAATAATAAACTTAGGATAGGAGTCTATGTACATTTCCTCTGTTCCATTGTATGTTAGGGACCAATTCACCAGATTGTTGATCCATTCCCATAGATTCACCTTCCTTAACCATAGGATAAAACCAATTAATATAAACAAGCTTAATAGGATCAGATAGCTAACCACATTCTTCCTATTCATATCAAAAAGATATACTAGCAAGGTGGGTAAAAATGAAAAGAAAACACACAAAAACACATTAACCTTAAGCTCATAATACTGATTAATCCCTAATATAAGTGCACAGGTTAATGACATGCTTAATACTGTGTGATAAAGCTGATATATCTTTTCTCTATCCTTTAACATGGGATAAGCCTCCTTGAACTACTTTCTCTATCCTATTTCTTTGGAGAGTACCTTATCTATCTCATCATCTGACATAACCTGGTATATATTAACACCTGCTTGTCTAAGCCCATCCTTTAATTTTTTAGTTCCTTCAGAAAGGTCATCACTGATAAATAGGACACTTAGCTTTATACCTCTAGCTAATACCTGCAGTGAAGTAAGATAAAGTTCTTTAGTGAGAAAATGTGTCGCCACAACATAGAAACTTCCTTCCCCTCCCCGAAGCATTCTATCCTTAATCAAATCATATATAGGTATCTTTGCTTCAAACCTTATATTAATACATGCCTTATAGAATATATTGAATTCCCCTTTTGATCTTATTGTAACCTGCCGCTTATCTACCATCTCATATACAATTTGGGTAGATGTTCCCCTCACAGCATAAAAATTAGAGATTGCTAGGATGCTTTCAATAATTTTGTCCTCTACAATTGTTACCTTTAATTCATCCTCCTTTATGTCCATCAGGTCCATAAAAAGAATAATTTCTACTCTTTGCCTATGTTGATATTTTCTAGTCAGTAACTCTTGATGCCTTGCCGATGCCTTCCAATGAATCCTCTTTCGATTATCTCCAGATGAATATTTTCTTATCTCCGTATCTAGTTCTTCTTCCTCCCTATTATTATTACTGAGAGGATTCTTTACATCGACTTGTGGTTCCGCTATACCCAGCTGTTCCAACTGCAGGACTCTTGGCAATACTGACACCTTAAGCTTGCTTCCCAGGGGATAGGTAATACTGAATAGATACAAGAAATCCGTAACTTCAACAGAATCCACTCCTATAAAGTACTCACCCCTATAGTTACATTTGATCCTTGAAACCAAACGATCCTGTTCGCCAGGTAGCAAACTATATTCCGCAGTTTGTTCAGTATCTTCAATGATAGACTTTTCCCTTAGGAACTTAACCTTAATGTTTCTATAGGTAATAAAGTCTTCATTGGTTATGGTGAAGGCATAATCTGTCCAGTCCCCTTTTACCACGATACGGCTTCCAATCGTCTGGTAAAGCTTAAAACGACTATATACATACAAGGTGTATAAGAATGATATTATTGGTATCAAAACACTTAGATAAAAAAGGGCATAGGAAATATTGCCACCATAAAAGGAGGCATAGATTCCAGTTCCGATTATTAATAAAACACATAATAAACGATTTACTGCCATATTAATAACCATGCCTTTCTATAAGTTAGTAAGAACAGGTACTGGTATCTTAGATATAATGTTTTTTAAAATCTTTTCCGTCATCACCTGAGACATCCTGGCTTCTGGAGAAAGAATGAGGCGATGTGCAATTACCGGTTGAAGTAGCTTCAGGATATCATCCGGTATACAATAGTCCCTGCCTTCTAGATAAGCTAGGGCCTGGGATGCACGAATCAAAGATAAGGTTGCCCTAGGGCTGGCTCCTAGACTTAGGTTATTATCCTTTCTGGTCTCCTGCACCAGCTTTATCACATAGCTAATAATATCCGCATTAACCCTAACCTCTTCTACTTCCTTCTGCATCTTTATTATGGTCTCCCTCTCAACAACCGCTTCTAAGGTCTGGCCTAATTGATTGTTCAGAAATCTCTCAGCCATCTGTTTCTCCTCTCCTCCTTGAGGATAACCAATTGAGATCTTCATCATAAAACGGTCTAGCTGTGCCTCCGGTAGATTGTAAGTGCCCATATAATCAATGGGATTCTGAGTTGCAATAACCATGAATGGACTCTCTAATGGATAAGTTACACCATCTACAGTAACCTGTTTTTCTCCCATGGCTTCCAAAAGACTGGCCTGGGTCTTTGGAGAAGTTCTATTAACTTCATCTGCAAGGATGATATTATTCATAATCCCACCCTTAACATATTCAAATGTTCCAGTCTGCATATTATAGATTGATAGCCCCGTTACATCACTGGGTAGTGTATCCGGGGTAAACTGAATTCTAGTGAAGCCACAGTTGATTGTCTGTGCTAAGGTCTTAGCAAGAGTTGTCTT
>DUNS01000193.1 GCA_012839235.1 Clostridiales bacterium | reverse complement strand
TGTAAGTAACCATCTTTATGTACTTCATAGTTATCTTGCCCAAGGCAATTGTGACAGAACCTGTCCACATTAAAAATAGGTACGGTTATCAAATAACCCTGGCTACTTTTTCAAAGCCACATCCAAAGTATGCCATGGCAAGACACCGCATTTAACCCTGGAAGGCATATTGGATATATTTTTAAGAGCCAGGGCATCCTCCAGAACCTCCAATTGGTCCTCATCAGTAATCTCCCGTTTGATCATACCTAAGAAGGTTTCCAAAAGAGTCTTAGCCTCTTCTATGGTTTTACCTCTCATCAAATCAATCATAATCGAGGTAGAAGCCTGGGAAATGGCACAGCCCACTCCAGTATAGCCAGCATCATCGATTTTACCATCTTTAATTCTTAACTCAAGGCTAATCTCATCCCCACAGCTAGGATTATGTCCCCTCTCCACCACATCTGCCCCATCTATGTGGTGTTTGTTATGATTGGACAGATTATGCTCATTGATTATTTCCGAATACAAGCTATTAAGATCCAAAACCTAGCCACCTCCTTGTATTTCCTAAAGCTTCGGCGAGAATATCAATATCCTCTTTATTATTATATAGATAAACACTTGCTCTACAGGTTGCATTGACATTCATATATTTCATCAAAGGCTGGGCGCAATGATGTCCCGCCCTTATAGCCACCCCATAGGAATCCAGTATTGTGGCAACATCATGGGGATGAACATTCTCAACATTAAAGGATAATACTCCACTTTTATAATCTATGTTACGGCTACCATAGAGTATTACATGGGGTACTTGTGATAATTTATCTATAGCATAGCCTATAAGATCTTTTTCTATTGATACAATCCTATCTAAGCCAAAGTTCTCAAGATATTCTACGGCTGCTGCCAGTCCAACTGCCCCTCCAATATTCTGAGTCCCTCCTTCGAATTTATAAGGTAACTGAGCAAATGTGCTCTCCTGCTCAGTAACATATTCAATCATATCTCCACCATATAGAAATGGTGGCATATCATTAAGAAGCTCTTCTTTCCCGTATAGGACACCAATTCCCATAGGCCCTAGCATCTTATGTCCTGAAAATACTAGGAAATCCGCATCCAAATGTGAGACATTAACCCTCTGATGAGGCACACTTTGAGCTCCATCAACTACAACAACAGCTCCTACTTCATGGGCCCTCTTGATTATCTTCTCTACTGGTTGAACAGTCCCTAGGGCATTAGATACCTGGGTTACAGACACAAGCTTAGTCTTACTTGTTATCTTATGTTCTATCTCCTCATCTGATATAATGCCATCCTCATTAAGGTACATATATTTAAGACTAGCATTTTTTAATCTAGCCAACTGCTGCCATGGGATAAGATTAGAGTGATGCTCAGCAATTGATAATACTATCTCATCACCTTCATTGATATACTTCATCCCATAGCTATATGCAATTATATTAAACCCTTCCGTTGCGCTTTTTGTGAATATGATCTCATTCTCACTACGGGCTCCTATAAAGTTCTTAACTACTGTTCTTCCATCCTCATAAGCCTTAGTCGCCTTCATAGCAAGGCTATAGGCACCTCGGTGAGCATTAGCATTATTATATTTATAATAGTCATCAACTGCACCTATAACCGAATATGGCTTTTGTGTAGTAGCTGCACTATCCAAGTAAACAAGTCTTTTATCATTAATCTTTTGGCTTAAGGCAGGGAAATCTCCCATGATACTATTGCTCATCTTCTAATCTCCTCCTAACCCCTTCATATATAAGACTTCTGGATTCCTTATCTGGAATTAAATCTATTATAGGATTAATGGCAGCTTCAACAATCAACTTCTTTGCTTCAGCCTTAGAAAACCCTCTAGTCATTAGATAGAATAATTTATCCTCATCAATCTTTCCTGCACTTGCTGCATGTTCTCCAGACACATCATCTTCCCTACATAAAAGCATGGGAACTGATCTATTTCTTATCTCATCACTAAGTAATACTGTATATTCATCTTCCTTACCTACAGATTTAGCAGAACCTTTTTTAAAATCAATAGTCCCCTTAAATGTCTTCTTGCATTTATCCTGAAGAACACCCTTAACCTCAATATTACTCTTAGTCTCTCTTCCAAAATGATTCACTATATAGTTAATGTCGATAATTTTTTCCTTATCACCCATATAAACTGTATGGAGGTTAGCAGAGCTTTCATCTCCATGTAGATTAGTTACAAGATTAGTTACAGTGTTTTTAGCTCCTAATTCCACAATGATGTAATTTATTGTGGCCTTATCCTCAAGATTGGCCACACAGGTATTAAGGTGGGTAGATTTTTCAGAAAGATTTTGTAATATTACTAGGTTAATCTTAGCACCCTTTTCCCCATAGACTCTGAACAAACCGTTATGAGTCCCTTTAAGCTCATCTTTAGACATATAATTAACCACAACTGTGATTTCACTATTCTCTCTAGCATATATCCCATTATTATCTACAATTGCAGGCTGTTCTCTATTAAGAGCATAGTCAATTCTTATAAGATCTTTTATCCTCTGACCTTCCACCGTTTCTACATAAAATCCACTATTATAATTCTTTAGAAGCTGATTATTTGCTTCCTCACTAATACCTCTAAATT
>DUNS01000192.1 GCA_012839235.1 Clostridiales bacterium | reverse complement strand
TGAAAAATTCCCATCTTGACATTCTTATCAGGAATGATATAATTGGATTTATAAAAATGCAACGAATTTATTGTCGCTATATATATGATAAAAACTTTGATGAGAAGAGTAGTATATGAATGTTTGCAGAGAGAGATGCGATATGGTGGAAGTATCTTATTCGGACATATATGAAGACCACCTCTGAGTGACCTTAATCCGGTCCGGCGATTCCGTTATAATCTAATTAAGTGGGTGAAAACATACCAATAAGGGTGGAACCGCGACGTATATGATATTACGCTCGTCCCTTTCGAATTGTATACGAACAAGTCGAAAGAGATGGGCTTTTTTGTATTCAATAATTAATAAAATATGAAAGCTTGGGCTATTGGAGATATGAGCCTGAGCAAGAATGGAGGAAAAAAATGATTATTACTTTAAAGGATGGCTCTAGTAAAGAATATGATAAGGCTATGACAGTGTATGAAATAGCACAGGATATTAGCGCAGGCTTAGCTAGAATGGCCTGTGCTGGTGAATTAGATGGTAAGGTAGTAGATCTTAGAACAGTGGTGGATAAAGACGCAGAGCTAAATATATTAACATTTAATGATGATGAAGGAAAGGCGGCTTATCGCCATACTACATCCCATGTATTGGCTCAGGCAGTTAAGAGATTATATCCTAAGGCCAAGCTTGCTATAGGACCCTCAATCGATACAGGCTACTACTATGATTTTGATATTGAACCATTTGACAGAGCAGCTCTTGATGAGTTGGAAAAAGAGATGAAGAAGATTATCAAGGAAGGTGCTAGTCTAGAAAGATTTACACTTCCTAGAGCTGAAGCAATAGCTTTAATGAAGGAAAAGGATGAACCATATAAGGTAGAGCTTATTGAGGAGCTACCTGAGGATGAGGAGATTTCCTTCTATAGTATGGGTGACTTTGTTGATCTATGTGCTGGTCCTCATTTGATGTCTACTAAAGGAATTAAGGCAATTAAGCTTATATCCTCTTCAGGAGCATATTGGAGAGGTTCAGAAAAGAATAAGATGCTTACTAGAGTATATGGTACAGCATTTACCAAGAATGCAGATCTTGCTGAATATCTTGAGCATCTAGAGGATATTAAGAAACGTGACCATAACAAATTAGGTCGTGAAATGGAGCTTTTTGCAACAGTTGATGTTATTGGACAGGGGCTTCCTCTTTTGATGCCAAAGGGGGCTAAGATAATCCAAACTCTACAAAGATGGATTGAGGATGAAGAGGAACGTCGTGGTTATATGAGAACTAAGACACCATTGATGGCTAAGAAGGATCTTTATGTTATATCAGACCACTGGAGTCATTATAAGGATGGGATGTTCGTTATTGGGGATGAAGAAAAGGAAAATTCCGAGGTATTTGCCCTAAGACCTATGACCTGCCCATTCCAGTACTATGTATATAAGCAAAGTCAGAAGAGCTACCGTGACTTACCATGTCGTTACGGAGAGACCTCAACTCTATTTAGAAATGAGGAATCTGGGGAAATGCATGGTTTGACTAGATTAAGGCAGTTTACTATATCTGAGGCACATCTAATTATTACTCCTGAGCAAATTGAGGAGGAGTTTAAGGGGTGCCTTGACCTTGCTATGTATTGCCTAGAAACCTTAGGACTCCAGGATGATGTTACTTATCGTCTATCCAAATGGGATCCTGATAATCGTGAAAAATATCTTGGTAATGAAGCTGACTGGGAGAAGATGCAGGATAAGATGAGAGAGCTTCTTGTTCAGAATAAGGTACCATTTACTGAGGCTGATGGTGAGGCTGCATTCTATGGCCCTAAGCTAGATATTCAGGCGAAAAACGTATATGGTAAAGAAGATACTATGATTACCATTCAGCTAGACTTTATTCTCTCTGAGAAATTTGATATGTTTTACGTTGATTCTAATGGAGAGAAGAAACGTCCATATATCATTCACAGAACTAGTATCGGATGTTATGAGAGAACCCTTGCATGGCTAATTGAAAAATATGCTGGTATGTTCCCTACATGGCTATGCCCAGAGCAGGTAAGAATACTTCCTATTTCTGAGAAGTATCATGGTTATGCAGAAAAGGTAAAGAATGAATTACAAAATAATGGAGTTCTTGCTACCGTTGATGAAAGAGCTGAGAAGATTGGCTACAAGATTCGTGAAGCAAGACTTGAAAGAGTTCCATATATGCTTATTGTAGGGCAAAAAGAAGAAGAAGAGGGCTTAGTATCAGTAAGAAGTCGTTATCTTGGTGATGAGGGTCAGAAAGCTCTTGATAACTTTGTAGATGAAATAACTAAAGAAATAAGAACTAAAGAGATTCGTAAGATTGAAGTTGTAGAGAACGAGAAATAGTAATTATATAATGGCTCTTTCATAATTAAACTAAGGAATATTGACTATTCCTTAGGAATATTTTGAAAGAGCCTTAATAGGTATATAATTAAGTTATAACTAGCAATAGATAATAGATATAGACCTTATACATTGAAAAAACCACTTATTTATTATAAGATTTATTAAACCTTGTAAAGGATGACAAGCTTGCTTGGAAATCCTATGGGGGTACTAAGGTGATAAACATGGTTTTTGTTAATGGTATATTAATTATATAAGGAGGATATAAGATGTCAAATTACCATATAGATACAAAATGTGTTCAGGAGGGATATGAACCTAAGAATGGTGAACCAAGAGTTCTTCCTATAGCTCAAAGTACAACTTATAAATATGATTCTAGTGAAACAGTAGGCAAGCTTTTTGACCTAACAGAAAGTGGTTTCTTTTATACTAGACTTGCCAATCCAACTGTAGATGCTGTTGAAAAAAAGATTGCAGCCTTAGAGGGTGGAATTGCAGCTATGTGTACTTCATCAGGTCAAGCAGCTAACCTAATTACTATATTGAATATCTGTAATACTGGAGATCACTTTATATCCACTAGTACAATATATGGTGGCACAGTTAATCTTTTTGCAGTAACTTTGAAGAAAATGGGGATAGATGTTACATTTGTTGATCCAGATGCTCCACTGGAAGAGCTTCAAAAGGAGATTAAAGATAATACTAAGTTAGTATTTGCTGAGACTATTTCTAATCCATCACTAGTTGTAGTTGATTTTGATAAGCTAGAGCAATTGGCACATAATAATGGTATACCGCTTGTGGTAGATAATACATTTGCAACACCAGTTAACTGTCGCCCGATTGAGTTTGGAGCTGATATAGTTACTCACTCAACCTCCAAATATATGGATGGACATGCTGTTGCTTTAGGTGGTGTAATAGTTGATAGTGGTAAATTCAATTGGGATAATGGTAAGTTCCCAGGATTATCAACTCCAGATGAATCCTATCACGGATTAGTATACACAAGGGATTGTGGCAATGCTGCATTCATTACAAAGGCAAGGGTACAGCTAATGAGAGATATGGGATCTACACCTTCTCCCAATAATGCCTTTTTACTTAATATTGGTCTTGAAACTCTTCACCTAAGGATGGAGAGACATTGTAGCAATGGTCAGAAGGTTGCAGAATATCTAGCTAATAATGATATGATATCCTGGGTTAATTATCCTGGACTAAAGGGTAATAAATACTATGATCTAGCTAATAAGTACTTGCCTAATGGTACCTGTGGAGTCATTTCATTTGGCATAAAAGGTGGAAGAGAAGCGGCTGTAAAATTCATGGATGGACTTAAGCTAGCAGCTATTGTTGTTCATGTGGCAGACGCAAGAACAGGAGTGCTGCATCCCGCAAGTACTACCCATAGACAGCTTACTGATCAACAGCTAGTGGAGTGTGGAATAACTCCAGATCTAATTCGTATGTCTATAGGAATAGAGAATGTAGAGGATATCATTGCTGATATAGAGCAAAGTCTAAAGAAAGTGCAAAACCACTAGGTTTTCTAATTATATATGATTAATAGTAAATTCTTTCGCTCCAACGCTTTGCCTAACTTATACTCCAGAATTACTATTAATCAAACATGCTATATAGATGTTGTGTTTCGCAATTGTTTGACTTTGTGGTTTGAGGGGAGGGGATAGGTTGGCTAAACAAGTAGATAAATTTAAGTCTCTAAATTGGCTGTCATTGCTAAAGACGGGTATAGGTACAGCAATAGCTATTATCTTGGCTGAAGCTATAGGTCTTGCCTATAGTCCCTCGGCTGGTATAATTACCTTATTAACAATTCAGAACACTAAAAAAGAGACTATTCAGATTGCATTTAGAAGAATATTAGCCTTTGTCTTAGCTGTTCTTATAGCCTTTATTTTATTTACTACTATAGGATACACCCCAATTGTATTTGGTTTATTTGCATTAATATTTGTTGCCTTATGTAATCTCCTTGGATTACAGGATGGCATATCTATGAATGCAGTTCTAACTACCCACTTCCTTATTGAACAAACTATGGATATAGGGATGATTCTTAATGAGGTTGCATTGCTCTTTATAGGTATGGGAATTGGGATTGTGATCAATCTTATAATGCCTAGGAATATTAAGAAGATTCAGTTAGAGCAAAGGGACTTTGAAGAAGAAATGAAGGTTACCCTAAGAAGCTTAGCAGATGATTTGAGATATAAAGATAAATCCCTGGTCCTAGAGAATGATAAGGGACCATCAGTTATAAGAGAGAATAGTAAGAAACTAGGAAGTAAGAGAAAAACAACTGATTTCACAAAGCTTGATCATAAGCTTAAAGTTCTAATTAATAAAGCTAAAGTTAACTCTGGTAATACCTTGCTCTCTGATACTAGCTATCTAATATCATATCTGCATATGAGGGAGCATCAGATTGATGGGCTTAAGTCCATAAGTAAGCTTATTAATCAAATTCCGGTTTTGCTTGAGCAGTCAATTCATCTAGCAGATTATATGGATCATGTGGCAGAATCCTTTCATGAACTTAATAATGTGAAGGATTTACTAGCTGATATAGATGGCTTATATGATCATTATCGTAAGGATAAGTTACCTGAATCCAGAGAGGAATTTGAGTATAGAGCAATATTATTTCAGATACTTAATGAATTGGAGCATTTTCTTAGGATTAAAAGAGAGTTTGTCTTAGAAATAGAAAATAAAAATCTTAAATCATATTGGAATGAATAAAAAAACCGAACATTTATAATAATAATTAAGGAGAGTTACCCCAAGGTGATTCTTCTTTTTTATTACTGTGAATAGAAGGAGAAATTCTTATAATGAGTGGGATTATGAATAATAATGATAATGATAATGAACAAAATAAAGAGAATATGCAGAATGGGGACAATAAAAGTAATGAGGAACAGGAAAATGAAAAATTAGAGAAGCAAAATGAGGAGCTGAAGGATAAGAAAATATCGGAATTCGGTCAGACTCTTTTAGAGGATAATGATAAAGATCATAAGATTCATCTCTTATCTATTATTGGGGAGATAGAAGGACACGAGTGTCTTCCTCAACATAATAAAACAACTAAATATGAGCATGTTTTACCTCAATTAGCTGCAATTGAAGATAGTAAGGATATTGATGGATTACTTATTCTGATTAATACTGTAGGAGGAGATGTGGAAGCGGGTCTAGCAATTGCAGAGATGATTGCTTCCTTAAGCAAACCCACGGTTTCCCTAGTGTTAGGTGGAAGCCATTCTATAGGTGTACCTTTAGCAGTGTCAGCAAACTATAGTTTTATAGTTCCTAGTGCTACTATGATTATTCACCCTGTTCGAATGAACGGAACTGTTATTGGAGTAACACAGACATTTGAATATTTTGAAAAAATACAGGATAGAATTATTAGTTTTGTTGTTGATCACTCAAAAATCTCTTATGATAACTTCCGCAATATGATGTTGGATACCAATAAGCTTGCTAAGGATGTAGGCACAATTCTTGTTGGTAAAGAAACTGTGGAGAATGGTATTATTGATTTTATGGGAGGAATTAAGGAAGCTTTAGCAAAGATCAATGAAATGATTGAGGGAGGTGGAAACTGATGTTATATACAGTAAGACCCTTGGAAAAGATATATGCTATTCCAAAGACTAAAAAAGATATTGAGAAGGAGGAAGCAGAAAGAGCTGAAAAAACTGAGTATCAAGAAATTAATCTACCTAATGGAAGGATTTTAACAAGAAGGGATGGAGAGAATAATATTATATGCAGGGTCAATTCAACAGATATGAGTGACTATCTTAATACAGATTATTCTCCAGGAAAGGCTTACAAGAAATAGAGTAAGCCTTATTTCAATTCAGAATGTTAAGGAAATCATTATTCCCTTGCCTAGTTCTTTAGATATTGAAGGCTGAATAACAACAAGACCTCCTTGTGGTAGTGAAGTTGGACTTGCATATCATTTTTATAATAGGTATAATAAAAGTTGATAATTAGCCATATTAAGGGGGATTTGGTAGTGGCTTATAACAAGAAGAAAAAAAAGACATCAAAATCAACGAAAAAACCTAATAGTAAGAATAATAGTAAAAAAACTGTAAAGCAAAATGAGATAGAGGAAAGTGGAATAATACAAGATGAGATTATCATTGTGATAACTTTTGTAGTATCTATTCTGCTCTTTTTAAGTAATTTCGATTTAAGCGGTGTATTTGGAGAATTTGTAAGTGGTATAACATTTGGTATGATTGGGGTTTTAGCTTATGCTTTACCCTTTATTGTGTTTTTTATAATTGCTTTTCACATATCCAATCGTGGGAATAAAAGGGCTGGTCGTAAGATACTTAGTGCTCTTGTGTTCTTAGTGGCATTTGCTGCATTAATACAGATGATTTCTGCGGATTATAATCCTGACATGAAGATATTTGAATACTATACCAATTCTTCGAAATACCGGACTGGTGGTGGAATTATTGGAGGAATTCTAGTAATGTTTTTCTGCGGCCTATTTGATACGGTTGCTACATATATAATATTGATTTCTATGATGCTAATTGCTGTAATAGTTATTTCAGGTAAGGCTTTCCTTACTCTGTTTGCAATGAAGGGTAATGAGGCATTTAAAGAACATAAGGAAAATAGTCGATTAAAAAAGGAGCAGCAGCTTGCTTATGAAGCTGAGCATCCTGAGGAAGTAACTAGAAGGCGTCCACCAAAGACATTTATATTTGATACAGGTAAAAAAGCAAAAGCTAATAAGTCTAAGGAAACTTCTGATGATAAAAGAATGCCTAATGAAAGTAGCTCCAATGAAAGTAGCCAACAGGCGGACACACTAAGTAACCTTAACCTAGATCATCTCTTTGAAACGGACGACCAGAATTATAAGGTACCTACATATGAAGATGAATTAAGAGAAAAGTTTGGTAGTGGTGATGAGGATAATGAAAAAGTAGTTAGTAATGTGGAAAATACAGCTACTAGCGCTGTAGAAAATCAGAACCAAGACGATACGACACCTGTAGATAGAACAGATGACAAACCCAAGAGGGATATATCATCTAATACTACAGAAGTAGAAAAGCTAGATATTGATCAAAAACCAGATGAAAAGCCTTATGTTTTTCCTCCGGTTCAGTTATTATCTAGTCCTAAGCAAAAGATTAACAAGCATGCTGCTGAAAAGATTTTGAAGGAGACAGCAATTAAGTTACAAAGCACCCTTGATAGCTTTGGTGTCAAGGTTACTATTACCAATGTAAGCAGAGGTCCTGCTGTAACAAGATATGAATTACAGCCTGA
>DUNS01000191.1 GCA_012839235.1 Clostridiales bacterium | reverse complement strand
GCGTCTGTGTTATTAATTGAAACCGGAATAATTGCACATCCTGCCTTTTCAGCAATTTTAAAGCTACCTGCTTTAAAGGGCAAAAGCTCGGTGCCATGGTTTCGCGTCCCCTCCGGAGAAATAAATATAGAATAACCATCCTTAACTTGCTCAATCGCTTTTAAAACCACGGTTAGACCCTGTCTTATATTATCTCTATCAATAAATATACATTGTAGAAATCCCATCCAGGTTCTTAAAAAGGGGATCTTTTTTGTCTCTATCTTTGATATAAAGGAAGTAAGATTAGGTAAAGTCACATAAGATACTACTATATCAAAAATACTCCTATGGTTTGCTACATAAAGTACAGCCTCGTCTTTTGGTACATTTTCAACTCCTATAGTTGTAAGCTTTGTTCCACTTAGGAATAATATAACTTTTAGAGCGGCAACAACAATTTTTTGGGAACTTGCATGCATGGCTCTTCGATTAAACTTACCGATTATAAACTCAATAAGGAAAAGAGGAATACTAATTGTAAAGAATATTATTAAAAATAAAGCATTTAACAACAAGCGCATAAGGTTTACCTGCCTTTTTAGTTAGTTTGAACGTAGGGATACATATTTTCAGTAAATTTATCATTTGACTCTTTTTCTAGAGGCTCCTTATCTATATGTTTCTCACCAGAAGTAACTTCACTTGCAGGGGAATCAACCTCTTCTGCAGACAAATCACTAGGAGTTTCGTTATCCGTCATATCTTCTTCTGCTTCACCTTCGTCGATTATATCCCCATCCGTTTCTTCGTTCTCGATTACATCCTCATCGGGGTTCTCTTCCTCAGCTAACCCTTCATCAGGTTTTTCTTCAGCTAAATCATCCTCTATATTTTCTTCATCATTAAGATTCTCATCAGTCAACTGATCCTCACCATTTAGCAAGTTTTCTTCATCCAATAAGGCAGGATCATCTTTCTTAGGGATAGTTGTTACTACAGGAGGGACGTAATTAATGAGGCTAGCATATTCTTTTTCAAAATTGAAACCTTCACTAGGAGTATATTTATAATATTCATCTAAGGTTAAATCATTAGTATAGAGATAGTTGGCTAAATCTTGCCCTACATATCTAATATGCCAGGGTTCATAGGAATAACCGGTAATCTCATATTTGCCCTTAGGGTAGCGAATAATATATCCATAATGATGGGCATTATCTGCTAACCATTTACCTTCTGCTGTATTAGCAAAGCTACTAACTAAACGAAATCTTAATCCTTTGGTAGAAACATCAATTGCAAGTCCAGTTTGATGTTCACTAGTTCCAGGTACTGCGGAGTATCTTAAGGTATAATTTTTCCCCTTTTTAACTATATTATTAAGGAAAATTTTCCGCTGTCTTTCATAGGATCTGTAGGCAGAGATACCATATAAGGTTAATCCCTCTTTCTTAGCAGCTTCAAATAATTCTTCTAAAGCACTTGCAGCATCAGGTTGCATCTTTTGCCTTTCATCAGCATAAGAATGATTAAATAGGACATTAGGAACAACCATATCCTTAGGAACGTAATCCTTAGGCAGGTTATATTCTTTATTAACAAAGACCGTTATACTTTCTGGATTCTTATCAATCTCTGTTGCAGGTACAAATGGAGTTTTGATGCCTTTGTCATTATCCATTAGAGCTGGTTCCATCTGATCCTCTTCGCCTTCTACAACAGGCGGTATGTATGTATAATCAATTGACCCCGGGGTGACTGTTTGAGTGATTGTCCCTATTGCTGAGGCGTTAAGATGTGTACTAATACCGGGTGGTGTAATAAAAGTGACAATTAGAAAGCCGAAAAGGGAAACGGATACAACAGCAAATAAAACTATTAATACTTTTTTCATTATTAACATCCTCTCCCTATATGTATTGTGAGATTAAACATTCGTAATCTAAACAATATAAAGATTTATTGGTGATTATGCAGATTAGGAACGAGGTGGCTAAGCTATCTCGTTCACGTTGCACTTATCCAAAAAATCCATGACCTTTATTCAAGCAAGCTTGTGTCTGAATGAAATTCAGACTATGTCCATGTCTTTCTTGGACTAATTCTTAACAGATTAGGAACTCGATAGCTGCGCTATCTCGTTCACGTTGCACTTATCCAAAAAATCCATGACCTTTATTCAAG